>SBGZ01000088.1 GCA_006226415.1 Alphaproteobacteria bacterium | reverse complement strand
GGAAGAGTTGACTGATTATAGAAGATTCCTATAATCCGCGCTTCTTTCGTGACTTTCATGGAATCGATCATGCTTCGGCGACAGCGTTCGCAGGTTCGCAAAGCCGAGGTTTTCTGCCGGTTTCAGGCAAATTTTGAGCCCGACCGGATGAACTAGGAGAAGTGATGTGGCCCGCATAGCAGGCGTAAATATCCCGACCAACAAGCGCGTTCCGATTGCGCTGACCTATATTCATGGCATCGGGCACACAAAAGCCAAGGAAATTATCGCCAAAGTTGGCATCGCTCCGGAGACCCGGGTGAATGAGCTCAGCGATGCGCAAGTCATCCAAATTCGGGAGACCATTGACGCCGATTACATGGTGGAAGGGGATCTGCGCCGGGAAGTTGCGATGAACATCAAGCGTTTGATGGATCTTGGTTGTTATCGTGGTTTGCGGCATCGCCGCGGCCTGCCGGTTCGCGGTCAGCGTACGCACACCAATGCCCGGACCCGTAAGGGCCCGGCTAAGCCGATCGCCGGCAAAAAGAAATAAGTCTAAGGAAAAGACGAAATGGCACGAGATAAGACACGCGTTCGCCGCAAGGAAAAGAAGAACATCACTTCTGGTGTTGCCCATGTGAATGCAACCTTTAACAACACCATGATCACGATTGCCGATGTGCAGGGCAATGCGATTTCATGGTCGTCTGCGGGCGCGATGGGTTTTAAGGGTTCGCGGAAATCGACCCCTTATGCAGCTCAGGTTGCCGCGGAAGATGCAGGCAAGAAAGCTGCTGAACACGGCATGCGGACACTTGAAGTAGAAGTATCTGGTCCGGGCTCAGGGCGTGAATCAGCCCTCAGAGCATTGCAAACGGTGGGTTTCACTATCACCAGCATTCGTGATGTGACATCTATTCCACACAACGGCTGCCGTCCGCCGAAACGGCGCCGGGTCTAACCTGACGATTTGCGGTAAGACAAAAACAAATTCCGGTTGTGAGCTTTTTTTAAAAGCGCGTATGAAAGCCTCGCCGGCAAATGGATGGAGACGAGAGTGCCTGTTATTCAGAAAAATTGGCAAGAGCTGATTAAGCCGACCAGCCTCGACATTATTCCCGGACACGAGCCGGAGCGTTTTGCCACCATCGTGGCAGAGCCGCTGGAGCGGGGGTTTGGACTGACGCTCGGTAATGCGCTGCGTCGTATTCTGCTGTCGTCGCTGCAAGGTGCCGCTGTGACAGCTGTTCACATCGACGGTGTGCTGCACGAGTTTTCATCGATCCCGGGCGTTCGTGAGGACGTGACGGAGATCATCCTGAACATCAAGAACCTTGCACTGCGGATGCATTCAGAGGGCCCTAAGCGTCTTGTCCTGAATGCTACGGGGCCAGGTGAAGTGACGGCGGCTCAGATTCAGGAAACTGCCGACATCGAGATCATGAACCCAGAACTCGCGCTTATGACCCTTGATGAGGGTGCAGAAGTGCGGATGGAATTCACGATTGATACCGGTGCAGGCTATGTGCCGTCAGATCGCAATCGTCCCGAAGATGCGCCGATCGGTCTTATTCCTGTGGACTCCCTTTACAGCCCGGTCAAACGGGTCAGCTACAAGGTTGAGAACACGCGGGAAGGTCAGATCCTTGACTATGACAAGCTGACCCTGGAAGTGGAAACCAACGGGACGGTAACGCCGGAGAACTGCGTTGCCTTTGCCGCGCGTATTCTGCAAGACCAACTCAAAATCTTCGTCAACTTTGACGAGCCGGAAGAGAAACGTGTTGAGGAAGCTCAGCCGGAACTCGAATTCAACCCGGCTCTCCTGAAGAAGGTTGATGAGCTTGAGCTGTCCGTTCGTTCGGCCAATTGCCTGAAGAACGACAACATTGTTTATATTGGTGATTTGATCCAGAAGACGGAATCCGAGATGCTGCGGACACCGAACTTTGGCCGGAAGTCGCTGAATGAAATTAAAGAAGTGCTGGCACAAATGGGCCTCCATCTGGGTATGGAAGTTCCAAACTGGCCGCCGGAAAACATTGAAGATCTCGCAAAGCGTTTTGAGGAACATTACTAAGGTTCCCGCGAGGAATTAAGGAGACTTGAGTCATGCGTCACGGTGTTGCGCATCGGAAATTGAACAGGACTGCCAGTCATCGCAAAGCGATGCTTGCCAATATGGCTGCGGCTCTGATCAAACACGAGCAGATCAAAACTACCTTGCCGAAGGCAAAGGAGCTGAAGCCTTATATGGATAAGCTCGTGACCCTGGGTAAGCGCGGCGACCTTCATGCGCGCCGTCAAGCCATTGCAACCCTGCAGGACAAGGCCATGGTGTCGAAGTTGTTCGACACATTAGCCTCGCGGTACGAAAGCCGTCCGGGCGGCTATACACGCGTTCTGAAGGCCGGGTTCCGTTATGGTGATGCGGCGCCGATGGCGATCATCGAGCTGGTTGACCGTGATCCGGCTGCTAAGGGCCAGGATTCGGGACCTGTAGAGATGAATGACGACGAAGAATAAGTCGGCATGATCCTTATTGCGAAAGAGCGGCCTTTGGGCCGCTCTTTTTTTTGCTGCATGGCGGCGATTGCCTTAAACTGGGTCTCTGTTTTGGGGCTACATCGTCATAAGGGTGAATGCATGAAGGTCTTGCGTGTTTTGTTATCCAGTCTTGCTCTTTTGCTTGTGACTTTCGGCGCCTTTGGGGCGGAGCGACAAGTGCCTTCCAGCCGGGCGGAAGTTCAGCTTTCCTATGCGCCTCTGGTTGAGAAAGCCGCGCCGGCGGTGGTCAATGTCTATGCACGCCGCATGGTGACGCAAGGCTCTCGCTCACCTTTTGCCGATGATCCCTTTTTCAGCCGTTTCTTTGGAGATCAGGGCCCCCGTGTGCGGGAACAGAACTCTTTGGGGTCGGGGGTTATCGTGCGCGCGAGCGGCGTCATCGTCACCAATAATCATGTGATTGCTGGCGGGAACGAATTTACTGTTGTGCTGGCCGATAAGCGGGAGTTTGCCGCTGAGGTTTTGCTGCAGGACGAGCAAACCGATCTCGCCATTTTGCAAATTGATGGGGAGGGAGAGATTTTCCCGACCTTGGCCTTTCACGATTCCGACGATGCGCAAGTTGGAGACCTGGTGTTGGCAATTGGCAACCCTTTTGGGGTTGGTCAGACGGTGACAAGTGGAATTATATCGGCGCTGGCCCGCAACAAGGTAGGGGTGTCTGACTATCAGTTTTTCATTCAGACGGACGCGGCGATCAATCCCGGCAATTCAGGCGGTGCTTTAATCACCATGAATGGAGATCTGATTGGTGTGAACACGGCAATCTTTTCCAGATCCGGCGGGAGCAATGGCATTGGCTTTGCGATCCCAGCCAATATGGTGCGTCTGGTTGTGGAATCCGCTTTGTCCGATGGCAAAGTCGAGCGGCCATGGTTTGGAGCCAATGGTCAGATGGTGACAGCAGATCTGGCGTCAACCCTGGGTCTGAAGCGTCCCACGGGTGTTCTCTTGACGCAATTGCACCCCAAGGGTCCGGCCGATAAGGCGGGTCTTGCGCGGGGGGATGTGGTTCTTAAAATCGATGGGCATGATGTCGACAACATCCAGGCACTGCGCTACCGGGTTGCCACACAAAAGGTTGGAAGCAAGGCGGAAGTCACTTATCTCAGGGATGGCAAAACGCGCACCGCAAAGGTCAAACTTGCCGTGCCGCCTAACGATCCCCCAGCAGACGAAACAGAGCTGACAGGGCGTCAGCCGCTCGAGGGAGCCGTGGTGGTCAATCTATCGCCGGCCTACAATGATGAACATGGCCTTGATACCATGCTGTCCGGGGTGGCTGTGAAGGCCATTGCGCGGCGTTCGGCGGCGGACAGATTGGGGCTGCGTGCCGGTGATATTGTCTCCTCGGTGAACGGTGAAGAGGTGGTGTCCGTCTCTCAACTTGAAGCGATTATGGAAGAGGGTGCGGCGCGTTGGTCGCTGACCATATTGCGGGGCAATCGAGAATTGCACGTTGATGTAAGAGGTTAGGACCAGGGATTTCAATGACATCACTCTTTGAAGCGGCGGGCATGGAAAGCGGGGCACCCACTCCGCTCGCCGAGCGCTTGCGGCCGCAGTCGCTGGAAGATGTGATTGGTCAGGATCATGTGGTGGGCGGCGAGGCGCCCCTTGGGCGCATGCTCAAAGAGGGGCGATTGGCCTCTCTTATTCTTTGGGGGCCGCCAGGTACCGGCAAGACGACCATTGCGCGCTTGCTGGCCGGTCATGTGGGTCTTCAGTTTGAACAAATCTCGGCGATCTTTTCGGGCGTTGCCGATCTTCGGAAAGTCTTTGCCGCTGCCAAGGCTCGGCGGCTGGCTGGACAGGGTACCTTGCTCTTTGTCGATGAGATTCATCGTTTTAATCGCGCGCAGCAGGACGGCTTTTTGCCCCATATGGAAGACGGCACCATTACGCTCGTGGGTGCGACAACGGAAAACCCTTCCTTCGAGCTTAACCCTGCTGTGTTATCGCGCGCTCAGGTGCTGGTTTTAAACCGGTTGGACGCGCAGGACCTGAACAAGTTGCTGGTCCGGGCGGAAGCGTTGGAAGAGCGCCGCCTGCCGCTCACTGAAGAGGCGCGAGAGGCCCTTTGCATGCTGGCCGATGGGGATGGGCGTTATCTGCTCAATCTCGCTGAAGAGCTGTTTGCCATGGCGGCGGGGGAGGCGCTTGATGTAGCAGCCCTCGGGCGTGTTTTGCAGCGGCGGGCACCTGTTTATGACAAGGGCCAGGAAAGTCATTACAACCTTGTCAGCGCGCTGCACAAATGTGTGCGCGGATCAGATCCGGATGCTGCGCTCTATTATCTAGCCCGCATGCTGGAGGGCGGCGAAGATCCGCTCTTTATCGCTCGGCGTCTGGTGCGCATGGCGGTTGAAGACATCGGTCTGGCGGACCCGCAGGCGCTGGTGCAGGCCAATGCGGCGAAAGAGGCTTATCAGTTTCTCGGCTCACCGGAGGGGGATCTGGCGCTTTATCAGGCCGTGGTCTATCTGGCGACGGCCCCCAAGTCGAACAAGGTCTATATGGCAGCTAAAGCGGCTCAAAAGGCAGCGGGCGCTCATGGCTCGATCTCACCGCCCATGACGATCCTCAATGCACCGACAGGGCTGATGGACGAGCTCGGCTATGGCGAAGGTTACATCTATGACCATGACACGCCAGAGGGGTTTTCCGGACAGAACTACTTTCCGCAAGAGTTTTCCAGGCGGCCGCAATTTTACGCGCCCTCTGAGAGAGGTTTTGAAAAAGACATTGCCAAGCGTCTCGTCTATTGGCAGAAGCTCAGAGCCCGGAAGACCAGCCCCTCCGGTGAAGAAGGATAAGGCGCCATGCCGCAATCGCTTACCATACTTTTGATGACAGCTTTGGGCGGGGCCGTGGGGGCCTCGCTGCGACATCTCTCGTCCGGTCTGATGATGCGCCTCTTTGGGACGTCGTTTCCTTGGGGCACGCTCTTTGTCAATGTGCTGGGATCCTTTCTTATGGGGGTTCTGATTGAGACAGCGGCCTTGAAGCTCAATCTCAGCCAGGAAATGCGGGCCTTTCTGGCTGTTGGCATTCTCGGTGGCTTCACGACCTTTTCGACTTTTGCGCTGGATACGGTGACGCTGTTTGAGCGCGGCGCGCTAGTTGACAGCTTTGCCTATGTGGCGCTGTCCGTTGTTCTGTCGATAGGTGCCCTTTTTGCTGGATTGGCTGTGATGCGCGGGGTGCTTTCGTGAGTGCCGTTGAGCATGTTTCGGTTCAGCCAGAGGAGGCGGGGCGCCGCCTCGATACCTGGTTTAAAGACCACTTTCCACGGCTGCCTCGGGGCCGGCTGGAAAAGCTTCTGAGAACCGGTCAGATCCGGATTGATGGCAAGCGGGTGAAATCCAATGTGCGGCTTGAGGCCTGGCAGGTGGTCAGGGTGCCGCCTTTGAAGCAAGACGACGACAAGGCGTTCAAGGGGCCAAAGCCTGTTGGGGCGGAAGATCGTGCGTTCATGCAAGGGCTGGTGCTGCATGAAGATAAAGCCGTCATTGCCCTTAACAAACCTGCGGGGCTCGCGGTTCAAGGAGGCTCGAAAACTGAGCGGCATCTGGACGGGCTTTTGGCCGGGCTGGTGCCGGAGGGGGCTGAGCGTCCGCGCCTTGTGCATCGGCTGGATAAGGAAACATCTGGTGTTCTTTTAGTAGCAAAATCAAGCGCCTATGCCGCAAAGCTCGGGAAAAACTTTAAATCTCGCCAGGCGCGCAAAACCTATTGGGCCTTGGTCAAAGGCGTGCCGCGCCCTGAACAAGGTACGATCCGCCTGGGCCTGGCTAAGCTGGGCGGCGGCGCTGGCGGCGAGCGGATGGTGGCGGAAAACGATCCTCAAGCACCCGAGGCGGGTGTGGATTGGCTGGCTGCCGTGACACATTACTCCGTCATCGCGCAAGCGGGACAGAGATATGCCTGGCTGGCGCTCCGACCCGAAACCGGGCGCACCCATCAGCTCAGGGCTCATTTGGCGGCCATTGGGCATCCCATTATCGGCGACTTCAAATATGGCCGGGAGGAGGCCGAGGTCGGCGGAGACATGCCCGGCGGCATGTATCTTCACGCCCGGGCGATTGAGGTGCCCAGTCCCCTGGGCGGGACATTGGCCGTGGAAGCGCCCTTGCCGCCCCATATGGCGCAGGCGTGGGCGCTATTTGCTTTCGAGGCAGAGGATGCCGAAGGCGCCTTTGATCTTCTGGACGGCGCTCTATGAGCTCATTGAAATTGGTGGTCTTTGACTGTGATGGCACGCTGGTCGACAGTCAGTTTGTTATTGCAGAGAGCATGCGCCGCGCCTTTGCGGCACACGGGCTGGAGCCCTTGCCGCGCGAGGCTGTGCGACGGGTAGTCGGGTTGCCGCTTGAGCAGTCCATCTCCTGGCTCCTTCCTGATATGAAGCCCCGCGATCACAAGGCGATTGCCCAGTCGTTTCGCGATACGTTTTTCGATCTGCACCACGATCCCAGTTGTGAAGAACCGCTTTTTGACGGTGCCCGAGCCTGTCTGGAGGCACTTGAGGGGGCTGGATACCTAATGGCGGTGGCGACAGGCAAATCTCGCCGGGGGCTCAGACGCATCCTGGAAAACCATGATCTTGGCCATTTTTTTCAGGCCCTGAAGACGGCGGAAGACGGTCCTGGCAAGCCAGATCCGCAGATTCTCAAGGATATCATGGCGGATTGCGGGGTTGGGCCGGCTGACACAGCGGTTGTCGGCGACACGACATTTGATATCATGATGGCGGGGAACGCCGGGGCCTTTGGCATTGGCGTGGAATGGGGCTATCATCAGCCGGAGGAACTGCGGGCAGCAGGTGCTTGCGAGGTGGTTGCACAGTTTGAAGCTTTGCCGCCTTTTGTTCGGGAATTGTTACCGCTCTAAAGGGGCTTGGGCGGTTTCCGGTTGGAGAAATGGGTCGAGGGGTAACTGGTGCGCCATTTAGGGGGTCTTTTAGGGTTGAGTTTGTCTGGGGCCGTGGCGGTGGTGATCGCCGGTCTGTTGACGTTTGACCTTCGTCCGTTCCTTCCCGATCTTGATCAATCCTTATCTCGCACCCTGGGGCAAAATGTTGTCCTTGAAGGTCCGGTGGGGGTGGATGTGGTATCTGGTGTGCCGTGGCTGGTGTTTCGCCAAGTAAGGCTAAACTCTCAACCGGCACTGGCCCTGGGCGCCCGACCGATCTCTGGTGAGATTTCCGAAGTCTGGGTTGAGGTGGACCCGCTCAGCTTGGTGCGGCGGCAATTGCGTCTTAAAGAAGTTCGCCTGGTGGGGGGCAACCTTTCACTTCTTGCCAATCGGTCTCCAATCCGTGCGGAGGATCCGGCTGGTGGTGTCTTGGATGTTGCCGGGCAAAGATTTCAAACCGCTGGTTTTTACCGTCTGAGCGCAATCGATACTCGGCTCTCGGTGGTGGAGCGTGGACAGACTGTTTTTGATTTAATGCTGGGCGAGGCGCGTGCCGCCCCTGGCGAGATTGGTCTTGATGTTGAGGCGGTGGGGCAATTGCGCGGCCAACCGGTTTCGTTTAGGGGCCGTAGCGGTCCTTTGCTGGCGGTGCTGAGTGGGCACCGTATCTTCTTTGATGGTGAATTTCAGTCGGCCAGCGCCAAACTCAGTGTTGCCGGCACGCTGGGCGATCTTGCCGCGCTCGGTGTTGATTTGCAGGCGGAAGGGGATGCGACAGAGCTCAATGATGTTGCCCTTCTGTTTGGGTTTGACGGTCTGGCGCGCAATACTCCGACAACGGTAACCGCGACCATTCAAGGCACTCGGGATCATTTTGTTCTTGAGAACATTGATGCAGGCTTTGGTCGCGGGGATCTTTCGGGCCGACTTGAAATTCGGCAGGGACAAACCTTTCAGATTGTCGGCAATTTGCATTCTGAGTTACTTGATCTCGATGCGCTCGAAGGCGTGAGCTGGACGCGGCCGCCGACACGTATCTTTTCGACAGACCCGCTTCCCACAAAGTGGCTTCGCAGCGGACGTGTCGATGTGTCATACGAGGCCGAAAATATCGTTTTGGCCAATACCTTGATGCGCAACGGTCAGGTGCAGGTCTATCTGACAGACGGAGTCTTGACGGCCAATCCGATCCGGGCGGAATTTTTGGATGGCATGTTTGACAGTTCGCTGACGGTCAATGCGCGGGGCTATCCCTATTTCCGATCCGAGATCAATCTGGTGAACTTTGATTTGGGGCATTTCCTTTCGGAGGTGGACATGATGGGGTCGTTTGAAGCGATCCTTGATTTCGGATTTCAGATTGAAGGCGAAGGAGATTCCGTTGCCTCGATGTTTGCCAATTCCAAGGGACAGACCAACCTGCTGATGGGGTCGGGGCGTCTGTCGGACCGGGCTGTTCGCGCGCTTGGCGGCCAAGTAGTGGATCAGCTGCGCCCCTTGTCGGCGGATCAGGAGTTTGCGGGTCAGGTGCAGGTTGATCTGACCTGTGCTGTCAGCCGGTTTGATATAGATCGCGGGGTCGCAAAAAGTCGGGCCTTTCTCATTCAAACGGCAGATACGATCACGACAGGGCGCGGTGAGGTTAACCTCGGTACCGAATCTTTGAACTTGCAATTGGCGCCGCGCCCAAAAGACCCGACGCGGCTTTCGCGGGCTTCAGACCTCCGGGTCGGCGGGTCATTTGTTCATCCGGTCTTCTCGGTTGAAAAAGACAATCTCTCGCGAGGGATCGCAGGATCGCTCGGGCGATTTGCGCTTGTGCGAGAGCGGGATGTAGAATTGTTGCCGCTCATTGACGAGCGGGCCAGTGCGGATAATGCTTGCATTCAGGCCTTTATGAATGCCAATGAGTTGCCGCGCGGCAAGGCAACGATCTATGATGATCCGAATGATATCCCCCGGTTTGATTTCCGTCGCGCCAGTAAACGCAAATAACCCAACATCAGATTGCTGACGACCTTGGCGAAACGATTTTATCAGAATGTAAGTGTCGCTCCTGTAGAGGGCGGTTTTGAGGTGCGATTGGATGAGCGTACGGTCAAAACACCTCAACGCCGTCCACTTATATTGCCGTGCTTACCACTGGCCGAGGCAGTGGCGATGGAATGGCAAGCGGTGCAAGACGAGATTGCGATGTCGCAACTTCCCTTAACGCGGCTTTGCTATGGGGCGCTGGACAAATCCGCGGATGAGTGGGCGCAAGCGAGGGCAGATATCCGGTCTTATGCGAGTTCGGATCTTGTGTGTTATCGCGCTGAGGGGCCGGGCAATCTTGTGCAGCGGCAGCAGGAGGTCTGGCAGCCGCTTCTCGATTGGGCTGCGTCAGAGTTTGCGATCACGCTGACGGTGACCTCCGGCATAATCGCGGTGCCACAGCCAGAGACCTCCCTTGAGGTTCTTTCTGATTACTTGCGAAGGCTGTCGCCCTTTGAATTGGGCGGGCTTCACCCCGCCGTTGCGCTTTTGGGGTCGACTGTGATCGGCCTCGCTCTGTTTCGGGGGCGGGTCGATGCGGGCGAGGCGGTTAGCGCCTCGTTGCTTGATGAGCTCTGGCAGGAAGAGAGCTGGGGGGCGGACGAAGAGGCAGAGATCCGGCGGCAACGTATCCGGCGCGAAATTGAGGCCTTTGAGCGGTATTTTGCGGCCCTTAAGGGTTAACTCCTTGGCTTGGCTAAATTATTGGCAAAGAGGGGAGGGCCTGATATGACTGGAACCCGCACAAAGCGGGCTGTTCAGCCCCGACGCACCACCGATTTGGATGAGTAAAGGACGGATATGCAAGAGATCCTGCGTCAGCTTGAGGAAAAACGCGCCGAGGCCCGCAACGGGGGCGGCCAGCGCCGAATTGATTCCCAGCACAGTAAGGGCAAATTGACAGCCCGAGAGCGCCTCAATGTACTTCTCGACGAGGGAAGCTTTGAAGAATACGACATGTTTGTCGAACACAGATGCACCGACTTTGGCATGACTGAACAAAAGATTCCCGGCGACGGTGTCGTCACAGGGGCGGGACGAATCAACGGGCGTCTCGTTTTTGTTTTCGCTAAGGATTTTACGGTATTCGGGGGCTCTCTGTCAGAGACCCACGCGCAAAAGATCTGCAAGATTCAGGATATGGCCATCAAGGTTGGTGCGCCGATCATTGGTCTCTTCGACGCGGGCGGGGCGCGCATCCAAGAGGGCGTGGCGGCGCTCGGCGGATATGGCGAAGTCTTCCAGCGCAATATTCTGGCTTCCGGTGTTGTGCCGCAGATCTCGGTCATTATGGGACCTTGCGCGGGCGGCGATGTTTATTCGCCAGCCATGACGGACTTCATCTTTATGGTGCGGGACCGCTCCTATATGTTTGTGACCGGGCCGGATGTGGTGAAAACCGTGACGCAGGAAACCGTCTCGGCGGAAGAATTAGGCGGGGCGAAGATCCATACGACGAAATCTTCAATCGCTGATGGCGCTTATGACGACGATATTCAAATCCTGACCCAGGTGCGCCGTTTCATGGACTTTTTGCCATCGTCCAATCGGTCTGGTGTGCCCTGTCTGCCGACGCGGGACGATGTGGACCGGGAGGAAACCTCTCTGGACACGCTGGTGCCGGGCAATCCGAACAAGCCTTACGACATCAAAGAGCTGATCCTGAAGATGGTCGATGACAATGACTTCTTTGAGATCCAGGAAAGTTTTGCAAAAAATATAGTTGTTGGGTTTGGTCGCGTGGATGGCCATACGGTTGGGTTTGTCGCCAATCAACCGATGGTGTTGGCGGGGGTTTTGGATTCTGACGCAAGCCGTAAGGGCGCACGGTTTGTGCGGTTCTGCGATTGCTTTGATATTCCAATCGTGACCCTTGTGGACGTTCCAGGGTTTTTGCCCGGGACGGCGCAGGAATATGGCGGCCTGATAAAGCATGGCGCGAAACTATTGTTTGCCTATGGCGAAGCCACTGTGCCTAAAGTCACCGTGATCACGCGCAAGGCTTATGGCGGGGCCTATGACGTGATGGCATCCAAGCACTTGCGGGCGGATGTCAACTATGCCTGGCCGACAGCTGAAATTGCCGTCATGGGGGCCAAGGGCGCTGTGGAAATTATTTTCCGGCAGGACATTGGCGACGACGACAAGATTGCCGAGCGCACGAAAGCCTATGAAGATCGCTTCCTCAATCCCTTTGTCGCGGCGGAACGTGGCTATATCGATGATGTTATCATGCCTCATTCGACACGGCGTCGTGTCGCCAGGGCGCTCGATATGCTGCGAACCAAAGAGGTCGAGCACCCTTGGAAAAAGCATGACAACATTCCGCTTTAGCGCGGAGCCATTGGCGGAAAAGAAAAAAGAACAAGAAAGACGTCTTGCCCATGTTCAAAAAAATACTCATTGCCAATCGGGGTGAAATTGCCTGCCGCGTCATAAAGACGGCCCGCAAGATGGGGATCCAGACCGTGGCGGTTTACTCCGAGGCGGATGCCGATGCCCTGCATGTTCGCATGGCGGACGAGGCGGTGCTGATTGGCCCGCCGGCGGCGGCTGAGAGCTATTTGGTGGCAGACAAAATCGTTCAGGCCGCCAAAGACACCGGCGCAGAAGCCATTCATCCAGGTTATGGGTTTTTGTCAGAGAATGCCGGGTTCGCGGAGCGACTGGAAAAAGAAGGCATTGCCTTCATTGGTCCCAATGTCAAAGCCATTCAGGTGATGGGTGACAAAATCGAATCCAAGAAATTCGCCAATGAAGCCAAGGTCAATACAGTGCCGGGGTATCTCGGGGTCATTCAATCTCCAGAAGAAGCAATAAAAATTGCCGGGGAAATTGGCTATCCCGTCATGATCAAAGCCTCGGCAGGCGGCGGCGGGAAGGGCATGCGTGTTGCCTGGACCGAGGACGATGTTGCGGAAGGGTTTGTCTCTTCGATGAATGAAGCGCGGTCTTCCTTTGGTGACGACCGGGTGTTTATTGAGAAATTTATCACCGAGCCTCGACATATCGAAATTCAGGTGCTTGCCGACAAACATGGCCATGTGATCTATGCGGGTGAGCGCGAATGTTCTGTGCAGCGCAGAAATCAAAAAGTTATCGAAGAGGCCCCCAGTCCGTTCCTGGATGAAGCAACGCGTAAAGAGATGGGGGAGCAAGCTGTCGCGCTGGCCAAGGCGGTGGATTATGAAAGCGCCGGAACAGTCGAATTCATTGTGGATGGCGCGCGTAACTTCTATTTCCTCGAAATGAACACGCGTCTTCAGGTCGAGCACCCCGTGACAGAGCTTGTGACGGGTATAGATCTGGTGGAGCAGATGATCCGGGTGGCGGCCGGCGAAAAACTGTCGCTCAAGCAGGAGGACGTCAAGCTGAAGGGCTGGGCGATCGAGAGCCGGATCTATGCGGAAGATCCCTATCGGAATTTTCTGCCGTCCATTGGCCGTCTCGTGCGATATCGGCCGCCGGCGGAAGCCTGCGAGGGAGGGCTGACGATCCGCAATGATACGGGCGTCGAAGAGGGGAGTGAAATCTCGCTCTTTTATGATCCGATGATTGCCAAGCTTTGCACCCACGGGCCCGACCGTCTTTCGGCCATTGATCATATGATGCTGGCGCTCGACTCCTTCTGGATTGATGGGATTGAGCAGAATATCCCGTTTCTTAGTGCTGTTTATGGGCAGGATAGATTTCGCGAGGGTCGGTTGACAACCGGCTATATCGACGAAGAATTTCCGGATGGTTTTGATGGCGCGCCGATTACAGAGGAAATTCTGTACAAGTTGACCGCTGTTGCTGTCTTTGCGGAAGCGCGCCTTGGTCAGCGCAATCGGGCCCATCTGGATGTCAACCTTGCGGAAGACTTAAGTGCTCCGGTTCACCGTGTTGTGCTTGGCGGTGAGAAGCCGCTGAATGTCACCTACGCGGCGGAGGGGGATGGCCTGCGGGTCTGTTCGCTTGATGGGGGGCCGAAGGACTTTACGCTTTTTAGTGATTGGCATCTGGGAGAGTCTCTGATCCGTATTCGGATCAATGATGACGTGATGGCTGTCCGGGTGACACGACAGCTTGATGGGTGGGAGCTTTCCTATCGCGGTGCGGTGATTGTTTTGGCGGTTCTGCGTCCGGATGTTGCTGAGTTGGCGGCTTTGATGCCGGAACGCGTCGTGCCGGATACCTCAAACCTGTTGCTGTGTCCGATGCCAGGTTTGGTTATTTCTGTGGACGTGGAAGAAGGCCAACAGGTTAAGGCGGGCTCGCCTGTGGCGGTGGTCGAGGCCATGAAAATGGAGAATATTCTGCGGGCGGAGCGTGATTGCATTGTTAAGAAAATCCATGCCGCTCCCGGGGATAGCCTGGCTGTCGACGAGATCATCGTTGAGTACGAGCAAACCGCCTAGATAACCATTTGTTGACAAAGTTTTAGGGAATTTTCCCTACCTTGAACTTGGGAAGATGTTTCTCTAACGTCTAGTTAGAGGCGCATCACGATTTTTCGTGCTTTCGAGCAGGGGTGATTATTATGATTTTCAAAGCAAAAACAACGGCTTTGGCTTTGGCTGTGGTGGCTTCGCTCGGCCTTGTTTCATGCGAATCAATGACTGGAATTGGGCTGTCTGGCGGCGAAGCGGACTATTCGGCCATGGTTGATCGGTTCACGGAGCTTCATACGAATGATCCGGGCGACGTTAAGGCCGCTGTTGGGTTATCTAAATACCTTCGCTATTCGGGGCGGGCCGATGAGGCCTATAAGGTTCTCAAAGCCGATTACGTTAAGTTTTCTGATGAGCCGCTGTTTATGACCGAAATGGGCGTTGTTGAGCTGATGCTTGGAAATGTTTCCGAAGCGCAAGAGGCTCTGGAGCGTTCCAATCAACTTAATGGTGAGTATTGGCGCACTCATGCCAGCCTTGGGATTGTTTATGATTTGGGCGAGGCCCACGATCAGGCGGTTTCGTCGTATTATAAGGCGTTGGAGTATTGTCCGGACTCATCGGCAATCCAAAACAATTTGGGACTTTCTGCTGGCTATGTCGGCGATATCCAGACCGCGATCAATCATCTGGAAAAGGCGCGTGCGCTGCAGCCGAGTAGCCAAATTATCCGGAACAATCTGGCGATGTTTGAAAACATTCAACTCAATTGCCCGGAATGTTCGCCGGAGGAATATTCCAATTTGACACGAAATCTCTACACGCTGGATTGGCCTGCGGGCGAAGGCGGTATGAGCTGTGCGGATGTGGACGCCAATGCGCGTGCGATTGTTGATGAGATCAAAGAGAAAGAATTTATCGATCTCTACATTCACTTCGCTTTTGATTCAGCGGTTCTCGCACCCAAATCAGAAGGCGCGCTGGATCAGCTCGCTTTGGCGATGATGTCAAACGATCTTAGGGATGCGTCCTTCATGATTGAGGGGCACACGGATGCAGCTGGTTCGGATGACTACAACATGGGTCTCTCCGATCGGCGTGCGGCTTCTGTCGTGAATTATCTGGTGGCGAGCGGCGGTATCGACCGGGCCCGTCTCGAATCCATGGGCTTTGGCGAGTCACGTCTGTTGGATCCGAAGCATCCGCTGAGCGGTGTTAATCGCCGGGTGCGGATTACTTTGGTGAAGTAAAGCCAAGGCACGATGAAAATTGCAAAAGGGCGGGCCTCATTGGTCCGCCTTTTTATTTGGCGAGGGCCTGTTTGGGCAGAGGGCTCATTACTTGACGGGTTGAACCAAATCTCGCTTCAAAGCACCGACGCAAGGCGATGTCGATCTCGCTCATAGGGGTGAGGTGACCCAAGTCCTCAAAACTCGTTACACCATGCTCAGAGATGCCGCAGGGGACAATTCCGCCAAAATTGGACAGCTCTGGTGAAACATTGATGGAGATGCCGTGATACGACACCCATTTGTGTAGTCTGATGCCGAGGGCGGCGATCTTGTTTTCGCTGACTAATCGATCCCCGTCATACTGGGCGACCCAGATGCCAACACGGCCAGGGCGGCGCTCACCTTTGATGTTGAATTGGCCCAGTGTGTCGATCAGCCAATTTTCCAAATCGCAGACAAAAGCGCGAACATCGGGTTTGCGTTGTTTCAAGTTGAGCATGACATAGGCCACCCGCTGGCCGGGGCCATGGTAGGTGTATTGGCCGCCGCGTCCGGTTTCATAAACCGGAAACTGATCTGGCGCCAAAAGGTCTTCCTGGCGGGCGCTGGTTCCGGCGGTGTAGAGCGGCGGGTGCTCCAGGAGCCAGACGAGCTCGCTGGCCTGTCCGGCGGCAATCTGGGCCGCACGGGCCTTCATGAGGGCCTCAGCCTCCGGATAGGGGACTAGGTGGTCTTCGACGGCCCAATCAACCAATTGAGAAGGGGATTGTGTCATAAATGGTGATGTATCAAGGCTTCAAGAGAAGGGAAACCTTTTCTTTGGGAGGGCCCCTTTGAACGGCAACAGTGCTGTTGGGCCTTTGCAGTATTGGGGAAAATAGGCTAAGTCCTTGGGCTTGTTGTGGATCTTAGCGCCGCAAGGCGTCGGGATCTGCTTTAAATACAAGTGTTTTGTGTATAATGTGATATTGTACATTCGTCACTTGAAAAATTTAACTCAGATTGCTATTTGGACAGTCGTACAAGTCCAATTGGCGGAAGGAAGTATTTCTATGATTCCGGTGGATTTGGACCCAGCACGTCTGCGTATCGGCGTTGTTGCGAGAGGACAATCGCTTGTTCGTCGTCTGCGTTTTCTCAGGCGGGGTGGGGCGAAAAGAATTCGGGTCTTCTCTGACAAACCGGAGGAGAAGACGGCTGAGCAGTTGGGCGATGCGATTATTCGGCGTCTACCGACCGGTGATGATTTGAAAGGTCTGCAGGTCCTTTTCATTGCGGGATTGGAACCGGATGAAACGGAGAAACTGGCTGAATTGGCAAGGCGGCGCCGTATTATTGTGAATTGCGACACCCCCGGTCTGGACAACGATGTAATTGTGCCAGCCGTCGTGCGGCGGGGGGATTTGACGGTCGCTGTTTCGACGGGAGGTCAAGCACCTGTCCTTGGTAAATTGTTTCGGAAATCCCTAAACGAGACAATTGGTGAGGAATGGGCGGACCGAATGAAGGAAATTGTGAAGGCGAGGAAAATCTGGGAGGCGAATGGGGCAAGCCCTGGCGAACTCAAACAGATGGTCAATGCTTTCATTGAGGATAAGAACTGGAAACCATGAACCACCAAGCGCTCCATAAGACCTCAGATCAGCGCAATGCAAGCGAGCTGATTGATATTCTGGGGGATATGGAGGGCAAGGCATTGCTGGAGGCTTTGCTGTCCAGCGCCTGGCGCGATGAGGTGGCAGTTGTCTCTTCCTTTGGGGCTGAATCGGTCGTTCTGCTCAATATGGTCTCGGAAGTCGACCCAACGGCCCCCGTGATCTTCCTCAATACGGGCAAATTGTTCGGTGAGACACTGCGCTATCGTGACCGCGTGCAATCTCGGCTCGGGTTGACGGATGTGCGCTCAATCAGTCCGCATCCAGGTGATGAAAAGGCCAGTGACCCGGAAGGTATGCTGTGGCATCAAGACAATGATGCCTGCTGCCATTTTCGCAAAGTCGTGCCGCTGCAACGGGCCCTCAGTGGGTTCTCTATCCAGATTACAGGACGCAAACGCTTTCAGACCGGAAAGCGCAGAGATCTGTCGGCTGTCGAGGTGGACACAGCGCGCGGGGAAGGGTTTTTGAAGATTAACCCGCTGGTGAATTGGTCGTTGGACGAATTGTCCAATTACATCGAAAGTCACAACATCCCCAAGCATCCCCTTGTAAAAGAAGGGTTTTTGTCGATCGGATGTATGCCTTGTACGGATCGCGTCCGGCCGGGCGGAAGTTATCGTGACGGGCGTTGGTCCGGGCTGGACAAGCAGGAATGCGGTATCCATTCAGTGGAAAATGTCGACGGCGATGGCATTTGATAAAATTATCGAACTGGGCCGGAATTCAGGCTTCACAAGCGGCATTTCATCTGTTACATCCGCCATCTTCCAGATTGAGCTGGTGACGAATAGTGCGGTCGTGGCGGAACTGGTAGACGCGCAGCGTTGAGGTCGCTGTGGGGTAAAACCCGTGGAAGTTCGAGTCTTCTCGACCGCACCATATTCTTCTAAGCCTTTGACATTCCAAGACATAAGTTGGAACTGGCGGATGTTATCCGTCGGTTATTTCCGGGCCGAGCCTTTTTCCGAGAAAAATCCTTAATGGGCCGAATTGGCCTGTAAATGCGTGTGATTTGCATTTTCTGCGAGTTATTGCCACTATTTTTCTAATGCACACGTGATTTGCGGGTCTCGGTCAGGGGCGTGACTGAATTTGTCGTGTGGGAAAGGGGCGCATTCCCGAGCGTAAAGTCTGATTTAAAAGTTTTTGCGGGAAGCGTTTTAACAGGGTCTTATTTGGAACTAATTAGGCAAGGAGACAGGAAGTGAAGATTTCTATGAAGTCCGCGTCGATTGCAGCCGTTGCTTTTTCTGCAGTGGCTACTTTCTCTGTAGCGCAGGCCTCCCATACATGGGGGAACTACCACTGGGCGCGGAGCTCTAATCCGGTGTCGATAAATATCATCAATAACGTATCAGCCGTTTGGCAGACTGCCTTTGATGATGCTCTTGTGGACTGGGATAACTCAAGCGTGATTTCTCCGGTCGCCAAACAGGGGAACGGTAAAACCCAGCCCTGCAAGGCAGTCGCTGGCGATGTTAATGTTTGCAGTGATGCCTATGGGTATACGGGATGGCTTGGAATTGCTCAAATTTGGGCCTCTGGCGATCACATCACTCAGGCGGTTGTCAAACTTAACGACAGCTATTTTAACTCGACGACTTACAACAAGTCCTATTGGCGCGCGCTTGTCACCTGCCAGGAGATCGGCCATGCCTTTGGTCTGGGTCACCAGGACGAGAATTTCGACAATCCTAACCTGGGTACCTGCATGGACTATACGTCCAACCCGCTTGGCCCGCCCAACAACGAGCACCCGAACGCGCATGACTATGACTTGCTCGACACCATGTATGCTCATACCGATGGTGGCAGCGGCGGTGGCGGCTCGCCAGGCAAGGGTCGCAACAAAGGCGTTCTGGGCGACGATGATATTGGTAATCTCCGCTCTGGCTGGGGTCGGGAGATTGGCTTTACGGCAGATGGTCGTGCGGACCTTTATGAACGTCAGCTTGGCGATGGAAGCCGGGTGATTACGCATGTCTTCTGGATCCCCGATGCGGAACGCGGTCACCGTTCTGAATAAGGCACCCTGACTAAACGATAAAATCCCGCCCTTTGCATAAAGGGGCGGGATTTTTCTTTTGGGACGACCGCCGTGGATATGGCGGCCTCGTTAAACCGGGTCTACCAGATCTGTGGGCCTGCTTATTTTTTCTCTTTTACGAAATATCCGCAGCTTTCAAGGAAGGCTTGAAAGCGATCGGTCATAAAGCCCTTGCCTGTTGCCAGCTGCGACAGGTTGAAGGCTGAGCCAGTATTGACTTCGACGACAACGGGGCCTTCGGGCGTGATGGCTACATCCCAGGACTGATAGCGCAGTTTTTGAAACAGCGGCGCATAGGTCAGGCACAAGTCTTTGACCTCTTCCCAACACGGGAGGGTTAGTCCGCGCAGATCCTGATTGGTGGCCGGGTGGGCAGGGTTCTCCTCGAGCTCAGGGCCATATCCGCGAATGACGCGGGTGACCTTACCGGTCTCAGTGTCAACAGCGCCGAGCATGTTGCCTTTGCGCCAGAAATTGTCGGCGATGGCGTCCGGTCCCGGAATTTTCCAAACGGTTTGAATAATTTCCGGTTGGCCATCCTGCAGAATGACAATGACACGCACCGTTGACACTTTGCCCGAGCAGATCTGTGCGATGTCCGCATGTGGCTGGAGGCTGGTTTGGAACAAATAGGGCTCTTCGCCGTCGATTTGCGAGACGAAATCGTCAAGCGCGATCGTTTCATCTTTCGCCAGCTGGAGCGTCTGGTTGGACGCGTCATAGGCTTCTACGGCAAATGTTCCAAAACTGCCGACGCCGGCATTGGGTTTTACAAAGAGCGGGAAATGGGCCTTTGAGGACAAATAGTCCTGCAACTCTTGTGTTGAGCGCAGGGTCAGTGTTTTTCCAAAGCTCCGCGTGCCGGAGGAGAAAATCGCCTGGGTTTTGGGGGTAGCCGCACCGTTGGCTTCCAGAAGGGTATAAGAAAAATATTTGTCGTCAGCGAGTGCCCACCAGGTCGGGTCACAACATTTGATGATGATCGAGTGATGATCCCGATCTGCAATAAAGCGCTGTTTTTCGTCGCCGGAAAATCGATTGTCGTCATAAAGGCCAAAGTAAAAATAGTCCTGGGCCGAGAGTTTGAAGGGCTTGCGGGAGAGCTTCCAGATTTCGCGCACCTGGGCGCCCACACTCTTGCCGCTCTGGTCTTTTGCCGCCGCCATGCAATTGGTGATGTTCATTTCTGGCTTATGGTTTTGAAGGTCGGTTGCGAATTTGTTGTCGGACATTTTGGGGCCCTCTGATCTTCGGTTGAACAATTTCCTGGGGGCGAGTTTATCCAGCCAAGGTGGCGATATGGTTAATGTCAGGCCTTTTGCTCACCCAGGGGGGGCTGAGGTGGTTTTTCCGACTTTCCCCCTGTTTTTTCAGGGATTTCTTGCTCTGAGACGCGAGTCATGGCCTATAAGAAGGCATGAAATTTGGCCAGTTTCCGTTCAGGGAAACTTAAGGAGGTTTTGGCGCATTGGTTCAGGACGCGCAAGCAGCTGAGGGGCAAGAAGCACCCGCGCTCGACGAGGATTATGCTCTTAATCCTGGGTTTGTGCGTGACATCTGCGATGCAGTTGACGCGGGGCTGGGCGAGCGGGTTCGGGAGCTTTTTGGGCGACTGCACAGTGCGGACCAGGCGGATCTTCTTGGACTTGTGCGTCCCGATGAACGGCGCAGCCTGCTCGAAATTGTCGGATCAGAGCTCGATGCCGAAGCGTTGAGCGATCTGGACGAGGACATCAAGCGCGAAGTTGTTGCCATGATGCCGGCGGAAGACGTGGCCGCAGCAGTGCATGTGCTGGAAAGCGATGACGCGGTTGATCTGCTCGAACACCTTGAAAGCGACAAAATTGCCGAAGTGCTTGAGCAAGTCGCGGAAGAAGACCGGGCTCTGGTTGAATTCGCGATGCAATATCCGGAGTATTCCGCCGGACGTCTTATGCAGCGCGAGTTCATGGCGGTACCGCCGTTTTGGACGGTGGGTCAAACTCTGGACCAGATTAAATCGCACGATAATCTGCCCGACATGTTTTTTGAGATTTTTGTGGTGGACCCTTCAGGCCATGCGATTGGCACCATGCCAATTTCGCGGCTCTTGACCCTCAATCGGGACCGGCTGGTGGGCGATATCATGAACGTGAAGCAAACGCTCATTCCGGCCACAATGGAAGAAGAAGAGGTGGCCTATCTCTTTCAGCAATATCACCTGGCCTCCGCGGCGGTGGTGGACGAGGAAGGGCGGCTGGTCGGCATGATTACGGTCGATGATATCGTCGGCGTTTTGCAAGGCGCGGCCCGTGATGACATGCTTGCCCTGGGCGGTGTGAGTGATCAGGTGGGCCTTTCCGGCTCTGTGGTGTCGACGACGCGCTCGCGATTTTCCTGGCTGTTCGTCAATCTTTTGACCGCCATTTTGGCATCCATTGTCATTGGTGTTTTTAGCGAAACGATTGAGCGGGCCGTGGCTCTGGCGGTTCTGATGCCCATTGTGGCCTCGATGGGGGGCAATGCCGGGACGCAGACATTGACGATCGCCGTGAGGGCGCTTGCCACCAAGGATCTGACGGCGACCAATGCCATGCGGATCGTGGTTCGAGAGGTTCTGGTTGGCGGGCTCAATGGGGTTCTGTTCGCCTTGCTTATGGGTGTTATCGGCGGGCTGTGGTTCAGTAGTGTGTCACTTGGTATTGTTTTGGCCCTGGCCATGGTCATCAACCTCCTGTTTGCGGGGCTTGCGGGCATTCTGGTGCCCTTGGGGCTTGACCGGGCCGGGGTGGATCCGGCCTTGGCATCCTCTGTTCTTGTCACCACCGTTACAGATATTGTTGGGTTTTTTGTCTTCCTTGGACTTGCTACAGTGGCTTTTGCTTAAGACTTGCTTTTCGGATGTCTCACATGAAGAAATTTGCTGCTTATTTTGGTGCTGTCATTTTGACCCTGGGTGTCGCGGGGCCGGTTTTGGCGGAAGGTCGCTGGTCCGAGAACGCGCCGATGGAGGCCGGGCGGGCGCATTTGGGGGCGGCAGGGATCGGCGAAACTATTTACGTGGCGGGCGGCGCCGGGATCTCCGGGCCCTCAACCAGCTTCGACGCCTATGATGTTGTGGGAGATTTTTGGCGGCCACTGCCTTCTATGCCCGTGGGCCGCGAGCAGTTTGGAATGACTGCAACCGGGTCTAATGTCTATGTGAGCGGCGGACTGGCGGGGACAGACAGAACTGCCCGGTTGAGCCGGGATCTTTGGGTGTTTGATACGGGGCGGCGTAGCTGGATTGAAAAGGCCCCGATGCCACTTGCCCGCAGGGGGCATGCTTTGCTTTACGCCAATGAGATGATATACGCTCTTGGCGGCGGCGGGGAAGACCCCGGCAAGGTGATGGTTTATACGATTGCCAAGGACCGTTGGAGTGTTGCAAGCGGTGTGCTGCCGGTTCCGCGCTCGGCTTTCGCATCGGTTGTTGTTGGCACGGATATTTATGTAATGGGGGGCCTAGACTTGAATGGCAATCCGAGTGCTCGCGTCGATAAATATGACACTTTAACCGGGTATTGGAGCCGGCTGGCCGATATGCCAATTGCGCGTTCGGGGTTAAAGGCGGCCTATCTTGGTGGGCGAATTCATGTGGCCGGGGGCACGACCTTATCACCTTCACATACCTACATTGAGCATCATTCGTTTGATGCGGCGAATAATAAGTGGCGCGAAGAACCCCGGCTTTTGACGCCGCGCCATTCAATGGCATCCGCCGTTGCCGATGGTCGGTGGTATCTTTTGGGCGGGGGATCCGGCAGCGGCTTCTTTACGCTCTTTACCATTGCGGATTCCGTAGAAGCATTTAGCCCCTCCAACTAAGGACAAGAATTCATGACTACCTCCGATCCAATCGTCATAGTTGGCGCCGCTCGCACGCCTATGGGCGGCTTTCAGGGCGCCCTTGCCGGCAAGACCGGGCCCGAACTCGGCGCCGATGCGGTGCGCGCGGCCGTGGCCCGAGCAGGGGTCGCAGGGGACGATATTGACGAAGTGGTGATGGGATGTGTGCTTTCAGCTGGACTCGGCCAGGCGCCGGCGCGGCAGGCCGCGATCTTTGGTGGTTTGCCCGAGAGTACGCCCTGCACAACCGTCAATAAAATGTGCGGCTCAGGTATGCGCGCAACCATGACCGCGGCGGACACATTGGCGCTCGGTCACGCCGATATCATGGTAGCTGGCGGTTTGGAAAGCATGACAAATGCGCCCTATATTCTGCCCAAAGTGCGGGACGGCCTTCGTCTTGGACATGGTGAAGTCAAGGATCATATGTTTCTTGATGGGTTGGAGGACGCCTACGAGCATCGTTTGATGGGGACCTTTGCGGAGGAAACGGCGCAGCATTTTCAATTCACCCGGGAGGCGCAGGATGCCTTTGCGGTGGAATCTTTGCGCCGTGCCAAGCAGGCAACCGAAGACGGCTCCTTTGCCGGCGAGATTGAAGCCATCACGATCAAAACCCGAAAAGGTGAGGTGACGGTCTCGCAAGATGAACAGCCTTTGACGGCGGATCCAGAGAAGATCCCGACCCTGCGACCCGCCTTTGCCAAGGACGGCAGTGTTACGGCAGCAAATTCAAGCTCTATTTCTGATGGGGCGGCGGCGCTTGTTTTGACGCGGGCCTCTGTTGCTGAAGCTCGTGGGTTAACACCGCTAGCGCGCATTGTGGGGCAAGCAAGCCACGCGCGGGCGCCGCGTTGGTTCACGACCGCACCGGTTGGAGCGATGCAAAGCCTGTTTGAGAAGATTGGCTGGTCGAAAGACGACGTCGATCTTTATGAGATAAATGAAGCTTTTGCTGTGGTCAGCATGGCGGCGATGCATGAGATGGATCTGCCCCATGACAAAGTGAATGTTCATGGCGGCGCTTGTGCCTTGGGGCATCCTATTGGGGCTTCAGGCGCACGTATTCTCGTGACATTGCTGGCAGCGCTGGAAAAATACGATCAAAAGCGCGGCGTGGCCTCATTGTGCATCGGCGGCGGTGAAGCAACCGCTGTTGCAATCGAACGTCTGGCATAAGTGCAGAGCAGAAGGGGCCGACGATGGCAATTTTAAAGTCTTCTATCAACACGCGGGATAGTGCTTATCAGGCGAATGCGGCTGCGATGAGCCTGTTGGTTAAAGAGTTGGAGGCCCGGGTTGCGTCGGCCTCCTTGGGTGGTAATGAGCGCAGCCGGGAGCGGCATCTCTCGCGGGGGAAACTATTGCCGCGGGATCGGGTCAATCGACTACTGGACCCCGGATCGCCTTTTTTGGAGCTTAGCCAGCTTGCCGCCTATGACATGTACGATGACGCCATTAATGGCGCCGGAATTATCACCGGGCTCGGGCAGGTGGCCGGTCGGACCTGCGTCATCGTCTGCAACGATGCGACCATAAAAGGTGGCACCTATTATCCGATGACGGTGAAAAAGCATTTGCGCGCGCAGGAGGTTGCGCAGCAAAACAAACTGCCGTGTATTTATCTTGTGGACTCTGGTGGCGCCAATCTCCCCAATCAGGCGGAGATTTTTCCGGATCGTGAACACTTTGGCCGGATCTTTTTCAATCAGGCCAATATGTCCGCCGAAGGAATTCCGCAGATCGCATCGGTGATGGGGTCCTGTACGGCGGGTGGTGCTTATGTGCCGGCAATGTCCGATGAGACAATTATCGTCAAAAACCAAGGAACAATTTTTCTGGGCGGACCGCCACTTGTAAAGGCGGCAACAGGCGAGGTGGTCACAGCGGAAGACCTTGGCGGCGCGGACGTGCATGCGCGTCGGTCTGGGGTCGCTGACCACTATGCCAATGATGACACCCACGCCTTGGCCCTGGTGCGGCAAATCGCCGGCACTTTACGGCAAGACCAAAGCGCGATTGAGCTGGCAGCCCCTCGGGCACCGCTCTATGACATTGCTGAGCTTGACGGGATCGTTCCGGAGGCTTTAACCACGCAGTATGATGTGCGCGAAGTTATCGCCCGTATTGTCGATGGCAGTGAATTTGATGAGTTTAAAAAGCTCTACGGCGTTACGCTTGTTACCGGCTTTGCGAAAATAGAAGGCGTGCCGGTTGGGATTATTGCCAACAATGGCATTTTGTTTTCTGAGTCAGCCCTCAAGGCCGCGCATTTTATTGAGCTGTGCTGTCAGCGCCGCATCCCGCTTTTGTTCCTGCAAAATATTACCGGCTTTATGGTCGGTAGTAAGTATGAGTCCGGAGGCATTGCCAAGGATGGGGCGAAAATGGTGACGGCTGTTGCCTGCGCCAATGTTCCGAAAGTGACCCTTGTCATTGGCGGGTCCTATGGGGCCGGCAACTACGGGATGTGCGGGCGCGCCTATAGTCCGCGGTTTATGTTCACATGGCCAAATGCACGTATTTCCGTGATGGGGGGTGAGCAGGCGGCCTCCGTGTTGGCGACGGTGCGCCGTGAAGGTCTAGAAGCGCGCGGTGAAAGCTGGAGCGCGGACGACGAAGAGGCGTTTAAATCTCCGGTGCGTGCTGCTTATGAGAAAGAGGGAAACCCATATTTTGCGACAGCGCGGTTATGGGATGACGGCATTATCGCGCCACGTGACACGCGGCGGGTTCTCGGGTTGGCATTCAGAGCGGCACTCAATGCGCCTATTTCTGACCCGCGTTACGGTGTATTTCGCATGTAATTCTAACCAATGGAGTTTGGTTCCATGGCTGACGAGAAAACAGTTCTATTGTCTGAGACCGAAGAAGGTGTCGGCTTTTTACGGTTTAATAGGCCGGAAATCCACAATGCCTTTAATTCGCAAATGACGGTGGATTTGATTGATGCCCTTGAAGACCTGAAGGGAGCAGATCACCTGCGGTGCCTGTTTATTGAGGGCAAGGGCAAGAGCTTTTCTGCCGGGGCGGATCTGAACTCTATGAAGAGAGCTGGCGGCATGTCGCATTCGGAGAATGTCGATGATGCGAAACGCTTCACTCATATGTTGATGGCCTTGCGCGATCTGCCGATGCCAACCATTGCACTGGTTAACGGAGCGGCCATGGGCGGGGGCCTCGGGATTGTGGCGGCGTGTGATATCGCCGTGGCGGTTAAGGAAGCCATCTTTTCATTTTCGGAGGTTCGCCTTGGTTTGATCCCGGCGATGATTTCTCCCTTCGTGATTGAGGCGATTGGCCCGCGCCAGGCGCGGCGTTATTTCATGTCGGGAGAGCGGTTCTATGCGGCGGAGGCGCAGCGTATTGGTCTCGTTCACGAAGTTGTGGATGACCTTCAGGCACTCTCCCAATTTGCTGAACGAATGGCAGATAATATAATGCATTGTGCCCCGGAAGCGGTGAAAGCTTCGCGAGAGCTTATTGACAGCGTAGTCTGGCGCGAAATGGACCGGCATATGGTTTCAAATGTCGCCAAACGTATTGCAGACCGCCGGGCGAGCGTAGAAGGGCAGGAAGGCATGGCGGCTTTCCTTGAGAAACGAAAACCAAGTTGGACTAAACCGGAATGAATGTTGCTCGATTGAAATCCGTTCTCATTGCTAATCGCGGTGAGATTGCCTGCCGCGTTATCCGCACAGCGAAAGAATATGGCCTGCGTACGATCGCGGTTTATTCCGAAGCCGATGCGAACGCGCTCCATGTCGCACTTGCAGACGAGTCTTATTTGATAGGGCCCGCTGCGGCTTCGGAAAGTTACCTCAAAGGGGATAAGATCATTGAGGTTGCGAAGGCTTGCGGTGCGGATGCCCTCCACCCCGGCTACGGA
Source organism: Alphaproteobacteria bacterium (assembly GCA_006226415.1). Lineage (GTDB taxonomy): Bacteria > Pseudomonadota > Alphaproteobacteria > M2410 > M2410 > M2410. The sequence continues at coordinate 49,554 of SBGZ01000088.1, read as the reverse complement.
TTTTTGTCCGAGAATGCCGCATTTGCAGAAGCCGTTGAGGCGGCAGGGCTTGTGTGGATTGGGCCACCGGCCGATGCTATCCGGGCGATGGGGCTCAAGGATGCGGCGAAGGCGCTGATGGAAAAGGCCGGGGTGCCGGTTGTACCGGGATATCACGGTGCGGACCAGTCGGAGGCTCTTCTGGCTGCAGAGGCCAACAGGATCGGCTATCCGGTGCTTATCAAGGCGGTCGCCGGGGGCGGCGGGAAGGGTATGCGCAAGGTTGAGGACCCGGCGCGCTTTTCAAAAGAGCTGGAATCCGCTCAGCGTGAGGCCAAGTCGGCCTTTGGCGATGACCGCGTGTTGATCGAGAAGTTTGTCTTGTGTCCACGTCATGTGGAGGTCCAGGTTTTTGCAGATGGGCACGGCAATGCCGTTCATTTGTTTGAGCGGGATTGCTCTCTGCAAAGGCGGCACCAAAAAGTGGTTGAAGAGGCTCCGGCTCCGGGTATGACCGAGGCGGTGCGGGCGGCCATGGGGAAGGCGGCTGTCGAGGCGGCTAAAGCCATTGGCTATCAGGGTGCGGGTACGGTCGAGTTCATTGTGGACGGCAGCGAGGGGCTGAAGGCAGACCGGTTCTATTTCATGGAGATGAACACCCGCCTGCAAGTCGAGCATCCTGTGACCGAGATGATTACCGGCGAAGACCTTGTGGCCTGGCAGCTTTTGGTGGCCGCAGGCGGCAAGCTCCCTAAAACGCAAGAAGAGCTTTCGATCTCCGGTCATGCCGTTGAAGTGCGGCTTTATGCGGAAGACCCGCAGAAGAATTTCTTCCCCTCACCGGGAACACTGCATCATCTTGCCTTCCCGGCAGCCACGGGTGCGGTTCGCGTCGACACCGGGGTGCGCTCGGGCGATGAGGTGACCATGTTCTATGATCCCATGATCGCCAAGCTGATTACCTGGGGCGAAACGCGAGAGGCCGCCATCAACCAATTGGGGCGCGCTCTCAGCGAGGTCGAGGTGATGGGGGTTCGCACGAATGCAGCCTTCCTTGCCCGCGTGATGGGACACTCGGCTTTTGTTCAAGGGGAACTTGATACCGGCTTTATCGACCAACACCTTGGCGATCTTGTGCCTGAAACAGGAACTCCGGACCTTGGTATTCTGGCTATTGCTGCTCGTTTTGTACTGGAGCGGGAGTGGCGGCGCACCGGCTTAGACCTCAGGGATGGGTGGCGCCTTAACGCGCCGGAAGTTGAGCTGAGCTGGATGCTTGAGCTGGATGTGGGTGATCAGAGTGTTTCTCTTCTGGTTGGGTTTGCCTGCGACCATCTTGTCGTCAGCGATGGTACGGATCAGGTCCGGCTCGCAGGCGCCTTTGACGGTGAGGGACGTATTGATGCCCTCGTCGACGGCGAAAGGCGAACTGCGGTCGCAAAGGAAATCGGCGGCGAAATTCAAATTTTGAGCGGCGAGCATCTTTATGCGCTTCGAAAAATTGACCCGCTTGATCATGGCGGGGACGAGGGTGCTGGTAGTGACCATCTGGTCGCGCCCATGACCGGCAAGATCATTGCCGTCAACGCTGAGGCCGGGGCGCTGGCCAGCAAGAACGAAGTTTTGTTGGTGCTAGAGGCCATGAAAATGGAACACAGTCTAGCCGCGCCTCACGATGCGGCCATTGCGGAAGTTTTGGTAGGGGTTGGCGATCAGGTTGATGAGGGACAGGTGGTCCTCAGATTTGCCGCGGATGCCACGTGACCTTGCATTTGATCAAGCTGTGTGTCGGGGTTGATCGTCTTGAGCAATTGCAGGACTGGCAGCGTCGGCGCGCTCTGGCCGCGGCCCAAAATCCGGATCATCCGCCCCTTTCTCACGTGACCCGCATGACGCCGCGCCGCCGCGACGATGTGTTGGGCGGCGGGTCACTTTACTGGGTGATCAAAGGCGTCATTCAAGTGCGGCAGAAAATTCTTGATTTAGATACGTTTGATGACGACGAAGGGATCTCTCGCTGCCGCATTGTACTTGACGATAATCTGGTACCAACGGCGCATCAGCCCAAGCGGCCGTTTCAGGGCTGGCGGTATCTCAAACCTGAAGATGCGCCTCGGGATCTGGACAGCGTTGCGCCGGGCGCGCAAGATTTGCCGCCGGAAATGCGCGCGGAGCTGAGCGAACTCGGTCTGCTTTAAACGGCAATGTTGTCGATGAGGCGTGTGTCGCCAAGGCGGGCCGCCACGAGCAATCTGGCAGGCCCTTGGTAGGTCGTGAGGGGGGTCAGGTCGTCGCCGCTCCTCAGTTCCAGATAATCGATGGGGTCAAAGCCAGCGGCGCTCAGTCTTTGAATAGCTTCCTCCAAGGTCCGATCAACGGGTGCGCCGCTGCGGATGATTTCGGCGGTCTCTTGGAGTGTGGCGTGAAGGGTCGGTGCGATTTTACGCTCGGCTTCGGAAAGATAGGCGTTGCGGGAAGAGGTGGCCAGGCCATCAGGATCGCGCAGCGTTGGGCCGGAAAGGATGTCGACGGGAATATTTAGATCGCGCACCATGCGCTTGATGACCAGAAGTTGCTGATAATCCTTTTCACCGAAGACGGCAATGTCAGGCAGGCACTGGAGGAGCAGTTTAGTCACGACAAGTGCAACGCCGCCGAAGAAATGGGGGCGGGTGGCGGCGCAAAGTCCTTCAGAAATCCCATCGACCGAGATTTTCGTGGAATGGTTTTCGGCATACACCTCACGGGCGTTGGGCGCATAGATAAGGCTGGCCGGCGTGCTGGCGAGGGCGGCGGCGTCTGATACTTCGGTGCGGGGATAGGCATCGAAATCTTCATGAGGGGCAAATTGGGTGGGATTGACAAAAATCGACACGACGACTTTGTCGGCGTGCTCGGCCGCAATCTCTACGAGAGAGAGGTGCCCCTGATGGAGCGCGCCCATGGTTGGAACAAAGCCAACCGTCAGGCCTTGTTGGCGCCAGGCTTTGACCTGTTGGCGCAGCTCAGCGATCGTCCGGACGATGGGAAGTTCTTGGTGGGATTGGTTTAAAGACATGATTTACAAGGCTTTTTTATGCATTTGACGGAGGGCTTGTCGCCAATGGCTGCATATATGCCTTTTGTTGACGTCAAAAGAAAGACATTTGGGGAAAACCGGGCTTGGCGGTAAATTGCGGGTTTCATGGGTGGCGGCGTTTCTCTAACATGGTTTCTTGCGATTCCGACCTGACGGCGGGTTGGGACCCTTGGGTTTTTGGGCTTCGCGATGATGCCGTTAGACGTGAATGACATGCCCCATGGGTATGATTTTAAGAGGCAATAAGTTCGTGGCCATCACCTTCGGTCGTCAAACGTCCGGTTCAACTTTTTCTTCCAAGCTTACGCTGGGCGGAGACGCGACTGTAGACGCGCGCGTGGGTCCGCATGTCATCGTGCTCGGCAATGAAAAAGGTGGCTCGGGCAAATCGACAACCGCGATGCATGTGGTGGTCTCGCTTCTGCAGATGGGCAAATCCGTTGGTGCCATTGATCTGGATTCGCGCCAGCGCAGCTTGACGCGATATTTGGAAAACCGTTCGGATTGGTGCGAACGCAAAGGGTCTGAACTGCTTTTCCCCAAGTCCTATGTAATTGAGCGCAGCCGCAAAGGCGCTGTGGCAGATGCGGAAGCGGAAGAGCGTGATATTTTCCAAACGGTAATGGATGAGTTGAATGATCATGACTTTATCGTCATCGATAGTCCCGGGTCTGATACTTATCTTTCTCGTCTTGGTCACTCGGTGGCGGATACGCTGATCACGCCACTCAATGACAGTTTTGTCGATTTTGACCTTTTGGCTGAAGTTAATCCAGAAACCTTGGAAGTGATCAGCCCATCGCTTTATGCCGAACTTGTTTGGGAGAGCCGCAAGAACAGGGCGCTCAAACAGAGGGCTTCAATTGATTGGGTGGTGATGCGTAATCGCGTTTCCAGCCTTGATGCACGCAACAAACGGCGTGTGGGCGAAGTTTTGGAAACCCTGTCGCCGCGTATCGGCTTTCGCATCGCACCAGGTTTTGGCGAGCGGGTGATTTTTCGGGAGCTCTTTCCGACCGGGCAAACGCTGCTCGACATTACGGAGCAGGGATCTGACTTTAAACTTTCGATGAGCCATGTCGCTGCACGCCAGGAGGTGCGCGACCTTATTCTCACATTGCAGCTCCCTGGGTTGACCCGATCTGATGTTGAGAACGCAGGTAAAGCGCCCGATAGCGCCTCAGAGGCTAGCCAGCCGTCGTAATGACCTCTTCGCTGAAGGCGAAACAGGAGAACCCTTTGTCAATCAAGGTGACGCAAGCTTGTGCGGCATCCATCTCGCTGATCGGTCCGAAACGGGCGCGGTAAACCGTTCCGTTGTTCGTCTCAACCGGCAAGATAACCGTGTCCTTGGTATTCAAGAGCGTTGGGATGGCCTCTTGCGCCCGGTTGAGATATTCCCGAGCGGTTTCGGCGCTTTGAAAAGCCCCGATCTGAATTCCCCAGTCACGCGGTGGTGACTGATCTCCCTGCTCAATAATCGGCAAACCGGCTTCCGCATCATTGCCAAGTTCATCACTTATCCGATTGCTGGCTAATAGCGTGTTTGGGCCCAGCCTGTTGCCGGCGAAGAGTAAGGGCTCGCGGCCGGGTTTCAGGCGCGGGGTTGGTACATTGACCAGTTTTGGGATGAGCCCTGGGTCCTTTTTCAGCTTGGCGAACGACTGATCCATGATGAGCTTCATGTGGGCATCGCGGGTTTTTGAGGACCGGCCGCCCAGGACGACACCAATGAGACGCTCATCGTCATGAACGGCCGAGGTGGTCAGATTAAATCCGGAGGCCCGGGTGTATCCGGTCTTGATGCCATCGGTTCCCTTATAGCTTTTCAAAAGCGAATTGTGGGAGGTGTAGGTTTTTTCCTTCCAGGTAAAGCTCGTGGTCGAGAAATAGTGGTAATACTGCGGGAAGTGATCGTAGAGGGCGCGGGCAAGGGTGGCCATGTCGGCGGCGGTGGTTTTTTGGCGTCGGTTGGGCAGGCCCGAGGCATTGCGGAAAGTCGTCTTGTACATGCCCAGCTGTTTGGCTTGCTGGGTCATATTGACGGCAAATTGATATTCTGTGCCGCCAAGTGTCTCGGCCAGGACAGTGGCTACATCGTTCGCGGATTTTGTAATCAGGGCCTTAATCGCCTGATCTACCGTGATCAGTTCGCCTGGCTCTAAATTAAGCTTGGAGGGTGCCTGACCCGCGGCGCGGCTGGACACTTTCATCTTTTGATCAATTTTCAGCGCCCCTTTTTCAAGCGCATCAAAGGCCATGTAGAGGGTCATCATCTTGGTCAGAGAGGCGGGGTAGCGCAGGGAATCGGCATTGCGAGAAAAAAGCACGGTGCCCGTGTCGGCGTCGATGACAATGGCGGCGTATTTGGGGTTGGCGGCGGCCTGAGTGGGAGGCGCGCCGACAAAGCCAATCATCAGGGCGCACAAAACAACGAAATGGGCGGCAGCCCATGTCAGGGATTGCCGCCATGCCGCGGGGTTTTCCCGAATTTTAAGATCCCCCGATCCTCGCATTTTTAATCTTACCGCGTGGTCAAAATCGATAAGGAAGACAGTACCATAAAACCCAGAACAGCATAAGGGCTGGTGCCAGCGCCGGATTGGACCAGATTGTCTAAAAGGGCAATGGCATCGAGCCAGGAAAGGGGGTCCATGAGCCGTCTCCGGTGGGGTGTGAGGAACGAGCCTCAAGAATAGGGTGGTGTCCTTGCCAAGTTGTTAATCTTAGGAAATGGCGGTTTTCTGCGGGAATTTCGCTTAATGGTGCAGTGCACAAAACATCTTGACAAAATCTGAGGCCATTCCTATTTTTACGATATGTTGCAGTGCAGCAATATCTGTAGACATCCCGGAGCGGGCGGCGTTATTCACCTGTTCCAAGAAGGACGAACCCAATGACTGCCAAGAAGACAACAACCAAAAAAATAACCAAGAAGGCGACCCCAAAGGTCGAAAAGACAGTGACAGCTTCGACGAAAAACGTTCAGGACTTCTGGACGGAAGGTTTTGAGAAAGCCAAAGACACCTGGGGCAAGGCCCTGAACGGTGCTCCTGAAATCTCTGAGTTCCACAAGGAAAACGTCAATGCCATCATCGCCAGCGCGACTGCAGCCGGCGACAGCATTGAGAAAATTGCCAATGAATCGATTGCCTTTCATCAGAAGTCATTCGAGGACGGTGTGGCTGCTGTCAATCAGGCTGCTGGCGCCACGACCCTGCAAGATGCGTTTGAAATTCAAAGCACCTTTGCCAAGTCAGCGTTTGAGGCCTATTCGGCTCACCTGAACAAGATCGGTGAAATCTGGGGGGCAGGCGCCAAACAGAGCTTTGCTCCGATCAGCGGTCGTTTCGGCGACGTATTTGAAGGATTTCGCTCCTAATTCCTCCCCTTTTGAGGCGTGAAATCTTTTTAAAGGGCCCGGGCCTCTTCGTGAGTGCCCGGGCTTTTTTTGTCTTGAAATCTGGCATTGCTGTGAGCAATTGAGGTTAGACAGCGCTTTTTAGCCCGGTTTGGGGGGATGGGCTGGTCAAACGACAACCGGTGAGACAAAATGTGTGACATGAGTAATGTGACTCGAATGACCAGACGTGTGCCGGCCTTGGGGCCGGGAAAAAAGGATGATGAGCGCGGGGGCGGTACGAATACCGGCCTCATCACGAAAACGCGCCCAAAAACCAAGAAACCGTCGCTCTACCGTGTGTTGCTCCTTAACGATGATTACACGCCGATGGAATTTGTTGTTTGGATTCTTCAACGTTTCTTCAACAAAAACCAGGATGATGCATTGCAGATTATGCTCCATGTGCACCAGAATGGCGTCGGTGTGTGTGGGGTCTATAGCTATGAGGTAGCTGAATCGAAAGTGACAGAGGTGCTCGACGCGGCGCGTCAAAATCAGCATCCTCTGCAGTGTACAATGGAGAAGGAGTAAAGGTCTCATGCCGTCGTTTTCAAAATCTCTAGAAGAGGCTTTGCACCAGGCATTGACTTATGCGAGCGAGCGTTCGCATGAATATGCCACGCTTGAGCATTTGCTTCTGGCTCTGGTTGACGACAATGATGCGGCCGCTGTGATGCGCGCCTGCGATGTGAACCTGGGCGACCTTAAAGAAAAACTCCTGAATTATGTTGATCACGACCTCGCCACGCTAAAAGTGTCTGATGGGGATGAAGCCAAGCCAACAGCGGGCTTCCAGCGCGTTATTCAGCGGGCGGTTATTCATGTCCAAAGTTCTGGCCGGGAGGAGGTTACCGGCGCGAATGTTCTGGTGGCTCTTTTTGCCGAGCGGGAAAGTCATGCGGTTTATTTCCTGCAGGAGCAGGAGATGACACGCTACGATGCGGTGAATTATATTTCCCATGGTGTCGCCAAGCGTCCCGGCATGTCGGAGGACCGCCATGTGAGCGGTGTCAACGAGGAGGGCGAGGACGAAGAGGGCGGTGTCAAGCAAGGCTCAGAGGCGCTTGAGGCCTATTGTGTGGACCTTAATCGCAAAGCGGCGGAAGGTAAGATCGATCCCCTCATTGGCCGCGAGGCGGAAGTTGAACGCACGATCCAAATTCTTTGTCGGCGATCCAAAAACAACCCGCTCTTTGTGGGTGACAGCGGCGTTGGCAAAACAGCCATCGCTGAGGGTCTGGCGCGCAAGATTGTGAAAGGGGAAGTGCCCGAGGTTCTTTCCAATGCGACCATTTTTAGCCTTGATATGGGGACGCTGCTTGCTGGCACCCGTTATCGGGGTGACTTTGAGGAGCGGATCAAGGCCGTTCTGAAAGAGCTTGAAGAACATGAGGGGGCGATCCTCTTTATCGACGAAATTCATACGGTGATTGGCGCTGGTGCGACCAGTGGCGGTGCCATGGATGCGTCCAATCTTTTAAAGCCAGCGCTGTCTAATGGTTCTCTGCGCTGCATTGGTTCGACTACCTATAAGGAATATCGCCAGCACTTTGAAAAAGACCGGGCGCTGGTGCGACGCTTCCAGAAAATCGACGTCAAAGAGCCTTCCATAGATGATGCGATCAAAATCCTCAAAGGGCTGAAGCCGTATTTTGAGGAGTTCCATCATCTCAAATACACAAATGATGCCATTAAGTCGGCGGTGGAGCTTTCTGCGAAGTATATCGGCGACCGTAAGCTGCCGGACAAGGCCATTGATGTGATCGACGAGGCGGGCGCGAGCCAGATGCTGGTTCCTGAGGAAAAGCGCAAGAAGAAGATTGGCGTCAAGGAGATTGAGACCGTCATTTCAAAGATGGCGCGTATTCCTCCGAAATCTGTGTCCAAGACCGATACCGAGGTGCTCAAAGATCTCGATCGCAACCTGAAGCGTGTGGTTTACGGACAGGATCAGGCAATCGATCAGCTTTCGGCGGCCATCAAATTGGCGCGGGCGGGGCTGCGGGAACCTGAAAAGCCCATCGGCTGTTATTTGTTTAGTGGCCCGACAGGGGTCGGCAAAACGGAAGTGGCCAAACAGCTCGCTTCGACGCTGGGTGTTGAGCTTCTGCGTTTCGATATGTCTGAATATATGGAACGGCACACGGTCTCGCGGCTTATTGGCGCGCCCCCCGGTTATGTTGGATTTGATCAGGGTGGGCTTTTGACCGATGGGGTCGATCAGCATCCGCATTCGGTTGTCTTGCTCGATGAAATCGAGAAGGCGCATCCCGACCTTTTCAATATTTTGTTGCAGGTCATGGATCACGGCAAGCTAACGGACCATAATGGTAAGAAGATCGACTTCCGCAATGTCATCTTGATTATGACGTCTAATGCGGGTGCTGCGGATATGCAAAAAGAAGCGATTGGCTTTGCCCGTGGCAAGCGGGAGGGCGAGGACGAAGAGGCGATCAACCGCCTGTTTACGCCTGAGTTCCGCAACCGGCTCGACGCTGTTGTTCCGTTTAACGGTCTGCCGCGGGAAGTGATCTATAAGGTTGTTCAGAAATTTGTACTGGAACTGGAAGCGCAGCTTGCAGACCGCAATATCACTTTTGAGCTTTCAGACGCGGCAACCGAATGGCTTGCTGAGCGGGGCTATGATGACAAGTTTGGCGCGCGGCCCTTGTCGCGGGTCATTCAGGACAATATCAAGCGCCCGCTGGCAGATGAGATTTTGTTTGGCTCCCTGAAGAAGGGCGGCACCGTGCGTGTGATTGTGGGTGAGAACGACAAGCTCGCCTTCGAAATCGTCGAAACACCGGGCGGTGGTGGCACCAAACGGATTGAGGACAAATCTCCGAAGCCGCTGCTGATCCAGTAAATGGGTTAAAGCTCTGACGCGATTTTGGCAGCGAGTTCCTTGAGCTCGTCCATGTCCGCTTGTTCGGTGTTGTGGTGCTTGAAAGCGATGCCTTCGAACACCGGCAGGATGTGGAAGTGCAGGTGGTAGACCGTTTGGCCCGCCGGTGCTCGATTGAACTGGGCAATGCGCATACCATCGGGCTGCAGCACTTTGTCGACGGCGGCGGCGACTTTGCGGGTGGTGCGAATGGCAGCGAGCACATCTTTTTCTTCGGTGCCAAAAAGATCTTTTCCCGCGGTTTTGGGGATGACCAGCGTGTGACCCTTGGTTTGCGGGAAAATATCCATGAAGGAAAAGGTTTCGTCGTCTTCGTAAACCTTGAAGCTTGGCAGTTCACCGCGAATGATTTTGGCGAAAATATTGTCGGGATCATAGGACATGAGAGTTTCTCCTAGTTCGTCGGATCGTTGGATTTGAAAGGACCGTGGGCGCTCATTTCTTGAATCTCCCGCTCGATGTAACGACGTTCTTCATCCAGATAGTTTTCGATGGCCGAGCGGAAATTAGGGTCACGCACCCAGTGCAGGCTGTGGGTTTTGGTCGGCATGTAGCCGCGCGCCAATTTGTGTGCGCCTTGTGCGCCGGCCTCAACCCGTTTCAGACCGTGCGCGATGGCGAAATCAATCGCCTGATAATAGCAGCATTCAAAATGCAGAAACCGGTGATCTTCAATACAGCCCCAGTTACGCCCGAATAGGGTTTCATCTCCGATGAAATTGATCGCGCCAGCTATGTAGCGGCCCTCGCGTTTGGCCATGACAAGAAGCACCCGGTCGGCCATGCGTTCGCCGATGAGAGAGAAGAAGGCACGTGTAAGATAGGGGCGGCCCCATTTGCGGCTGCCGGTGTCCATGTAAAATTCAAAAAAAGCATCCCAATGGGCCTCGGTGAGGTTGGCGCCCGTGACCCATTCGATTTCGATACCGTTTTCAACGGCGAGGGCCCGTTCTTTTTTGAGGTTTTTGCGTTTGCGGGAGGCGAGGGTGGCGAGGAATGCCTCGAAGCTGTTGTAGCCCGCATTCTCCCAATGGAACTGTTGATCCGTGCGATGCATGAGGCCAGCGCCGGCCAGGCGCTCCGCCTGTCCGGGGTCGACGAAGGTCAAATGAGCGGAGGAGACGCCCAGCTGATCGGCGGCGCCGATCATGCCGCCAAGGAGCTGGCGTTCGGTGTCGGGGTCTGGGTTCTGCGGGTCGTAAAGGAGGCGCCGTCCGGTTGCCGGGGTAAAGGGTACCGAGATCTGGAGTTTGGGATAATAGTTCCCGCCAGCTCGCTCAAAGGCATGGGCCCAATTATGGTCAAAGACATATTCGCCCTGGGAGTGGTTCTTCAGATACATCGGCACCACACCGTGGATTTCATCGCCATCGGAAAGGATAAGGTGGCAGGGCGCCCAGCCGGTTTCAGCTTCGACGCTGTGACTGTCCTCCAGGGCTGAAAGAAAGGCATAGGAGACAAAGGGGTCGTGGGGCAGGCCTTGCGGGTTGGCGCAGCGATCCCAATCTTCAGGCGCGATTTCCTTGAGGGAATGGATCAATATGGCTGTTCGCTCAGCCATCAAAGGCGGCTCCTTTTGAGGCCTCGGGCAGGAAATTCTCAAAGATGATGTTGTCGGCGTGAGCGGCGGCGATGCGGCGCTCTCCAATCGTCTTTACAGTCCAGGCAAGCACTGGCAGTCCGTGACGCCGAGCCCGGGTGACGGCTTCGCCTGACAGGCCGTCGATCCGGTAAGCGACAAAGTGGGGCTTGGAGATCCGGTTCAAAAGCATATGCCGCAAGACAAAGCGTTTGATCCAGTTGAGATTGAGCGCCGGGTCCGGTGGGTAGGGCTGGGAAAGCTGGCCGCGTGGGATGTGCGGCATGTTTTCGGCGAACCAGCCCATGGACTGCGGGGCAAAGCATTGCACAGCGGCCTCGCCCTTATAGGACTTCAAAAGATCCGCGGTGCGCTCTTCCAAGGGACCCGCCACACCGGTTTTGTTTTTAATCTCGATCAGGATGGGCACGCGGCCATCTACGAGATCGAGGAAATCGGCGAAAGTCGGGATGGTGGCTGTCGAGCCGGTGATTGTCAGCTTGCGCAGCTCACTTGAGGTTTGGCGATAAAGCTTTCCTGTTGATGAGGTCAGCCGGTCAAGCTTGTCATCGTGAAAAACCATAGCCTCATGGTCACTTGTCAGCTGAAGGTCCAATTCAATCGGATAGCCTGCGGCAATCGCGGCCTCGAAGGCGGCCGGCGTATTTTCGATGACCCCCTTTCTGACATCGTGCAAGCCACGGTGAGCGATGGGTCGGGATTTGATCCAGGTGAGGTCCATAGGGGGAAATCTCTAAAGAGCGATCTCGAAAACAGCGTCGACTTCGACGGCTACATTAAAGGGTAACGATGGCACGCCCACAGCGGCGCGGGCATGTTTACCCTTGTCGCCAAACACCTCGACGATGAGGTCGGATGCGCCATTGATGACCTTCGGCTGGTCGCCAAACTCTGGAACTGAGTTCACAAAGCCTCCAAGCTTGACACAGCGGACCACCTTGTCGAGGTCGCCGCCACACGCGTCCTTCACCTGGGTGAGAATATTAATGGCACACAGGCGAGCGGCGGCCTGCCCATCCTCGAGACTGACATCGGCGCCGAGCTTGCCGATGTAGGGAAGCTTGCCACCTTCAATGGGCACCTGGCCCGAGACAAAAACGAGATTGCCGGTAATGACATAAGGGACATAGGAGGCTACGGGCGCCACCGGTTCAGGTAGCTGTACACCGAGTTCTGAAAGTTTGGTATCAATGGCGCCTGTCATGGTTGGACGGTCTTTCCTTCATGGTTGTTTTGTCTGAATCTAGCGGGCTTGCTGGCAGTTGAACAGGGTTTTGCGCGGGTGACACTTGGCGCAGGGTGTTTTTCTGTCACAATCATTTTCATGGTTCGATTCGACAACAGCCCCGCGGCGGCGGGTTATTTTCTTCCTCCTGAATGGGCGCCCCAGGATGGCTGTCTTATCGGCTGGCCCGTGGCGAGCGATGCCCTGGCAGAGGTGATTGATTATGCGCGCCTGGCGGCCTCCGCATTGGCGCGCCATGTTGCCGGCTTTGAGCCGGTCATCGTGGTGGTGCGCCCCGAAGATAAAGCAGAGGCCCGCTTGGCTCTGGGCCCCGATATTGAGCTGTTGACGCTCGACTATGCCTGTCCGTGGATCAGGGACACCGGGCCGAGTTTGTTGGTGAATGAGGATGCATGTGCCGCCAGCGCCTGGACGTTCAATGGTTGGGGTCACCGCGTTCCGGTTAAACAGGACGAAGGGGTGGCTGCGCGTCTCGCGAAGGCTCTCAACCTGGACATCTATGAAAGCGCTTTGGTTCTGGAAGGCGGTGCCTTTGAAGTGGATGGTCGGGGCACTGTGCTGGCAAGCCGGGAATGTCTGCTCTCCAAAGAGCGCAATCCGGCGCTTAATGAGGCCCAGGTCGAGGAGCGATTGGTTTACTTCCTGGGAGCGCGAAATGTCGTCTGGGTCGATGATGGGTTTGATGGAGATACCAGTGGAGGGCGCGTTGGACTTTCAGCGCGCTTCATCGGTCAGGACCGGATCTTGTTGAATGCCCCCAAGGAAGAGGGCGACCCGAACAGGGCCGTGGCCTTGAACCTGCGACGCACACTTTCCGACCGTCGGTGCACCCATGGTCACACATATGAATTGATCGACGTGCCGCAGCCTGAAGCCCGGTTTTCGATGGACGGGCATCGGTTGTCACTTTCCTATCTTGACTTCCTTTTCGTCAATGAGGGTATCCTTTTACCCGCCTTTGATGATCCGTTGGATGATCAAGTGGCGCGCCAGTTTTCGGGGTTGTTCCCGGGGCGCGACATTTGCCAAATCAATCTATTGCCGCTTTACCTGGCAGGCGGCGGGATTGCACGGATGACACTGCCTCTCCCGGCCGTTTGAGCCATCAATCCGATTTAAGGCCACGGCCTTTGTTTATGGCGTCTTTGCCAAATTTGCCGCGAACAATATCCATGGCGCGTTCAGCGCTGGCGCGCTTGCCGCCTTCTTTGTCAATGAGGTCGGGTGGATCAGCAAAATCACCATCGCAGAGATTGGCGATGCCGATGCCGATCAGGCGAAACTTGTGAGTCCCGACTTCCTTGCGCAACATATCAGAACCGTGGGAAAAAATTTTGTCCGCAAGCTGCGTTGGGTCAGGAAGCGTTCGCGAGCGACTGATGGTTTTGAACTGATCGGTTCTCAGCTTCAATTGAATGGTCTCTCCGGCCAGATTGCTCTTCTTGGCGCGGTGCGACACATTCTCGGAGAGGCGCCAAAGGATTTCCTCCAGTTTCTTGAGATCGGAAATATCGTCGAAGAATGTGGTTTCATTGGAAATGGATTTCATCGGCGCGTGCGGGTTGACGCGGCGCGCGTCCTGACCCCGAGAGAGCTGGGCAAGCCGAAGTCCCATGGCGCCGTATTTCTTGGCGAGCATTTTTTCATCCATCTTCTGGATTTGTCCGATGTTAGAAATGCCATCGCGGGCCAATTTATTCCCCATGGATTTGCCGACCCCCCAGATCATCGAAACCGGTTGGCGAGCGAGGAAGTCAAGCGCCTCGGCCTCGCCAATGACTGAAAAGCCCTTGGGCTTATCGAGATCGGAGGCCAATTTAGCGAGGAATTTGCAGTAGCTTAGTCCGACAGAAACAGTGATCCCGATTTCCTTTTCCACACGGGCCACAAATTTGGCCATGGTCTCTGCAGGGCTTTGATGGTGCAGTCTTTCGGTTCCGCGTAAGTCGAGAAAGGCTTCATCGATGGAGAGGCTTTCAACGATTGGTGTGAGATCACGCATCATGGCTTTGACTTCAGCGCCGACTGCCGAATAGTGGCTCATGCGAGGCCGGATGACCGTGGCGTCTGGACAGGCTTTGAGGGCTTTGAACATGGGCATTGCGGAGTGGACGCCGTAGGAGCGGGCAAGATAACAGGCGGTTGACACTACACCGCGCTTACCGCCGCCAATGATCACCGGCTTGTTGGCGAGGTCCGGGTTGTCCCGCTTTTCAACAGCGGCATAAAAGGCATCGCAGTCGACATGAGCGACACCAAGGCTCAAAAGCTCGTCATGACGCAAAACGCGGGGCGAATGGCAGGAGGGGCAACGCCGAAGGCTCGCATTTTCAATGCGGGTGAAACAGTTGCGGCAGAGGGCGGCAGTCATGGGGCTCGGCTTAGGCATGGGCGGGCGGCCAGAGCCAGGCGGCACCGCGTACGCCGCTTGAATCGCCGTGGTGATGTTTGACCAAATTAACTTTGAGATTTTCGGTCAGGACGTAAGGTTCAAGCAGGGATGGGATGGTCGTATAAAACCTGTCGACGTTGGACATGCCGCCGCCAAGCACAATGACATCCGGGTCGAGAATATTGATGGTGGCGGCGAGCGCTCGGGCGAAGCGATCCTCGTAAGTGGAAAGGGCCACCTCGGCCTCCAGATCACCTTCGTCGGCAAGGTTACAGATCTCTTCCGCTGTAAGGTCTCTGCCGGTCGTCTCGGCAAAGCGGGCGGCAAGGCCGGTGCCGGAGAGCCAGGTTTCAATACAGCCGTTATTTCCGCAAAAACAGGCGGGGCCAGGCAGCTCGTCTTCGCGTGGTCGGGGCAAGGCATTGTGCCCCCATTCCCCGGCGATGGCATTGGGGCCGGTCAGAATACGGCCATGGGCCACAATGCCCGAGCCGCAACCTGTGCCGAGGATAATGCCGAGGACCACGTCTGCGCCCTTGCCAGCACCATCTGTGGCCTCTGAGAGGGCAAAGCAATTGGCGTCATTGGCGATGCGCACCTGGAGTTGCAGAAGCTTCTCAAGGTCCTTGTCCAAAGGTTTGCCATTGAGCCAGGTCGAATTGGCGTTTTTGACAAGGCCGGTGTCCGGGTCCAGCGTGCCGGGGATGCCAATGCCGATCTTGCCAAAACTGGCGCTTTCGTGCTGCAGGCGATGAACGTGGTCCACGATGGCCTTGAGGGTGGCCTGGTAGTCGCCCTTTGGTGTGGCGGTTCGGTTGCGCGCCAGTTCTTGTCCTCTCGCGTCCAGGGCGATGCTTTCAATTTTGGTGCCGCCAAGGTCTATGCCAAATCGGAAGGACATGGGGCTCAGGTCTGGCGCAATTGGCGCGAGAGCAATTCATGCACCTCAGGCCAGGTATCCAGACGAAGATCGCTGGCTTCGGCCTTGCCGATCAGCTGGGCGAGGCGCGGGTCGGCGATGAAATGGATCAATGTGGCGTGGGGCACAGCCTCGCGTACGGATTGCAGGTTGGGCGGGAGGTCATCGAGAAAGGTGACCGATCCACGAGCGGCATCGGCCAGAGCTTTGGCGGGGGGGCCTTTGATGCCCTGGTTGGCGACCAGCGGATAGGGCATGCCGTGCTCGGCGAGGGCCTTTTCGCGGTCCAGGCGCTGGGCCAGGGGGAGATTGGATAGGATGACAATCTGGGCATGGTCAGAGAGGCTCTCGAGGGCCTCAGCGGCGCCCTCGACGGGCTCCAGGTGCTCCGTTCGGTGCTTAAAGAAGCTGTCCAGCAATTCCTTGACCCGCAGGCCGTCGACGACCTCATTTGAGCCCTGTTCCTTGACGTTGCCGGTGAGGCGGAAGCTCGTCATGTCGAGCCAATACCCTTCGCTCTCAAGGTAGTGTTCAAGCCCATCGAGAAACTTGAACAGCACCTCATCGGCGTCACACAGGATCAACGGGCGGCCTTCCTGTAGGTCGATGGCTTCGATTTGAGATCTGATTTCCGGGACAAGATTGATCATCGCGCGCCGCCCTTACATCCAAATTCCGGCGGTGGCGCCGGGCAGTTCCAACCGTGCGCGGGCGGGCAATTCCGGTGGCCACTCGCAGCTCTGACAGCAAGCGAGGAGGCGGGCCTCGTCGCTGAGAAGAAAATCCATGACAGCCCCGAGAAACTGCGAATCAGTGGCGCTTGCCTTCAACTCGTCAGGGGAGAGACCGCTTTGGGCCAAAAAGGCCTCGCGTTCTGCTTCCTCACCGGCTACATAAGCCAACACTTGCAGGGCAATGATTTGCGCTTGTTCCTGGTTCATAGATCTTAAGGATTCTCACGGTTTTGAGGGGGTCTGGAGGCCCTGTTTACCACGAAATCGCCTTAATGTGTCCATGCTTCAATCATTGATTAACGATATTCTGGGCATTATGTGACCCGTAGAAGGCCGAATTGGTTTTGGCCTTTTGGTGGATGAAAGTCCCACGAATGAGTGGTGAGGGTGTCAACCCGTTGCATTTTCCCCGGGTATCCGAATGGGGGGCGGAGAGTAGATGGACGCGATGTCGAAGACTGTTCTCATTGTTGAAGACAACGAGCTCAATATGAAGCTCTTCCATGATCTTTTGGACGCGCATGGCTATCAGACCTTGCAGACCAGAGACGGCATGGATGCACTCGCCATGGCGCGAGAGCATCACCCTGATCTTATTTTGATGGATATTCAGTTGCCGGAGGTGTCTGGCCTGGAGGTCACCAAATGGATCAAAGAGGATGACGAACTTTCCTCAATTCCTGTCGTCGCCGTGACGGCTTTCGCGATGAAGGGTGATGAAGAGAAAATTCGGGACGGTGGGTGTGAGGCTTATATTGCGAAGCCGATATCCGTTGCGAAATTTCTAGAAACAGTAAAAAGATTTACGGATTGAGGGGCTTGGGTCATGTCAGCGCGTATCTTGGTAGTTGATGACGTTCTTGCTAACGTCAAACTCCTCGAAGCTAAACTTTCAGCGGAATATTTCGAGGTTCTGACCGCATTGAACGGTCCGGATGCTCTTAAGATCGTCGAGGACGAGGAGCCGGATCTGGTTCTTCTGGATGTGATGATGCCTGGCATGGATGGATTTGAGGTGTGTAAGGCGATCAAAGGGAACCCGGAAACGGAGCATATTCCCGTCGTCATGGTGACGGCTCTCGACCAGCCTTCTGACCGGGTGGCGGGGATCGAGGCCGGCGCGGATGATTTCCTGACAAAGCCGGTTAACGACATCGCTCTGATGGCGCGGGTGAAAAGCCTGGTACGCCTGAAAACCATGAATGATGAAATGCGCATGCGTGAGGCCACCGGTCGTACGCTTGGGATTTTGGCGAGTGGCAACCAGGAGACAGATCTGTCGTCCGGGCGCATTTTGCTCGTGGAAGAACGGGCTGTGACGGCCAAGCGCGTGGCCGATACGCTGGGCAGTGTCCATGAAGTCAATGTCGAGCAAACCCAGGAAGGGGCGCTTGAGGCGGCACGCAGCGGCGATTACGACCTTATTATCGTTTCATTGTCGATCCAGGGGTTCGATGGCATGCGGCTGTGTTCGCACCTGAGAACATTGGAGGCGACGCGCCATGTGCCACTTCTCGCCCTCATCGAAGATGGCGACATGCCGAAGCTGGCCCGAGCGCTTGAGCTTGGCGTCAATGACTATCTGATGCGTCCGATCGACCGCAATGAGCTCTTTGCCCGCGTAAAGACCCAGCTTAAGCGCAAGCGGTATGCGGATCGGCTGCGCGAGAACTTCCATCTCAGCCTGGAAATGGCAATTACCTGTCCGCTGACGGGTCTCTACAATCGCCGTTATATGACCGGGCACCTGGATACTTTGCTTGAGAAATCAAAGGTTTCTAAGCGCAATCTTTCGTTCCTGATTATCGACATCGATTTCTTCAAACAGGTGAACGACACCTATGGCCACGATGTTGGCGATGAAGTGCTCAAGGAATTTGCGTCTCGGCTGGCTCACAATACCCGCGGCGTTGATCTGGCCTGCCGGTACGGCGGTGAAGAATTTGTGGTCGTGATGCCGGATTCAAATGTGGATACAGCGCTGCCTGTGGCAGAGCGTTTGCGTCTGGAGGTCGAAACCAAGCCATTTGCCATTCGCAATGGTACCGATAAGATCGACATTACGGTTTCTGTCGGGGTGGCCGAATCTCTGGGAGATGAGGACTGCGTTGAGGCGCTCTTGCGCCGGGCCGACCAGGCGCTTTATCGGGCCAAACAAGAGGGCCGGAACCGCGTGGTGACTGCGGTTGCCGCCTGATAGATCCAGTCCTTTGAGGCAATAAAAAAGCGCGCCCAAATCTTGTTGGCGCGCTTTATCTTTTCAAGTTAAGGCTTTGACCTTACTTGATTTTTCCTTCTACAAACTCAACATGCTTGCGAACGACGGGGTCGTATTTCTTGACCTTCATCTTTTCGGTCATGGTGCGGCTGTTCTTCTTGGTGACATAGAAGTAGCCGGTATCCGCTGTGCTGTTGAGCCGGATCTTGATTGTCGGTTGCTTGGCCATTGGCCTCACTCCATCAGCTGGGGCAGGATTTTGAAACCCTACGAAAACTCGTCAAATGAGGGGCGGACTTTACTCATGAGCGGGGCAAAGTCAAGCTGAAGCGGCTGAAATTCGCCGAAAGGGGTGCATTTTGGGTGCGGCCGCGCCAAAAACCACTCATTCAGGCATATTTCAGGGCCAATTTGCCGTGGCGGTAGCTGAGGAGCGGGGCGGCTCCCTGAGACTTCAGGGCCTCAGGACCGCCGGAATCAGAGATTTCCTGCACCCGGTCCAACATCCACTCGGTGACGTCAATCATGGGCAGTTTCCGGGCCTCCTCCAAGGGGCGCCAGGCGATATCCAGGAGTTCTGTATTGGGGGTCAGTCGGCCGCTCCAGGTAGCGTCCAGTACCGTGAAAAAACGCGCATGAAAGCGCATGGGGCTGATCGGCGGTGTAATCGCTCGCCCCAGCAGAACCAGGCCGCCATGGTCAGGCGCCAGCTTTTGGTCGGCGAAAGGCTGCCAGGCCTCGTCAAGCTGGGCGCCAGCCTCTCCGGGCGCAACGAGCATGAGGCCAGTTTCCTCGAAAGTTTCACGGATGGCGGCATTGGCCAGGGCTCGGGCACGCCCAGGCGTGCAGCGCCGTGTGGCAGAGGTGACATCCGCAACCTCGGGCCGGAGATCGCGGGCAGGGGTGACGGCGAAATCATGGGCATCCAGTTTGCCGCCAGGAAAGACAAAGGCATCGGGAATAAAGGCCGAGCGCGGCGGGCGGCGTCCCATCAGGACCTCCAGGGTGCCCTGGTTTTGCCGGAGGGGTACGAGACTGGCCGCATCACGTGGACGAACCGGGGTTGGGGGACGAACCGGGGTTGGGGGACGAACCGGGACTGGGGGGCGAGCGGGTTTTGAAAGGGTCACACGACCCCCCTTATGGGCTTGCCGTGGCGGAAGCGGACAAAGGGACCTGGCTCGCGGTGTGTCACCGGCGTGGCCAGACGGCGCTCGACCTCGCCCAAGACCATGCGGGTGATGTTGGGCAATTCCAGCTCCATGGCTTCGGGCAATGTGAACCAATGCAGCTCAAGAAGTTCGCCGGAGGCTTTGGTGGTGTCGTGCAGGTCGCCCTGGATGGCATCGGAGCTGGTCATAAAAAAGCGGGCGTCAAAGCGTCGGCTGCGATAGGGCGGCGTGATGGCGCGGGCGATGAAGTGCAGGTTGTCGAGGGCGGGGCGCACCCCATGTTCCATGAAGGGGCGCCAATGGGCGGAGCGGGTTGTAATCGGGTCATCGCTTTTTTGGCCGATGAGGAGCCCTGCTTCTTCAAAGGTTTCACGAATGGCGGCAAGTGCGAGCGCGCGCGCTTTGGAGGGCGTGCAGCCCTCTGACAGGCGTGCCAGGACATCCGGGTGCAAATCGCGGTGCGGCGTGATGCGGCTGTCGCCGGGATCGACCCGTCCGCCCGGGAAGACAAATTTGTTGGGCATAAATTTGTGCCCTTGAGCACGGCGCCCCAGGAGGATGCGCGGGCTTATGTCATCCTCGCGAACGATGATCAGGGTTGCGGCATCTTTCGGCCGAACGGCAGGGCCCTTTTGCCGGATTTCCTGCCCGGATATATATTTCGGATCGTAGTCGGTTTTATTCTTTGTTCTATTGGTCACGCTAATGACTCCCTGCCCACAAGGGTGGCATGAGGGATGGGTGAGGGGCAAGGGTACTCTTTGCCATTGGGCGAAAGTGTGTGAAAGCTTCAAAGTTTTGTGTTCCCGCGCAGGCGGGAACCCAGGGCAATAAATGACGTCTGGCCAAGCTGCTCTGGACCCCCGCCTTCGCGGGGGAACCTGAAATTTGACCTCCCAGCCAAGCCAGGAGATCTCACTCACCGATTTTTCTTGCCGCGTTTGGCTTTGAAATTGCGGCCGCGCTTGCCGTCGGGGCGCGGGGAGAATTTCTTTTTCTTGCCGGGTCGGGGCGGGGTCAGGATGTCAAAGAGAAGGCCGCCAGTGAGCGGGACGGCCTCTTCAAGGCGCACTTCGACATTGTCGCCGAGGTGATAACGGTTGCCGGTAATTTCTCCGACAAGGGCATGTTCCGTTTCAACGTGGTGGTAATATTCATTGCCGGGCAGGCGGCGGATGGGGACAAGGCCATCGGCGCCGGTTTCATTGAGCCGGACGAAGAGGCCAAACCGGGTAACACCGGTAACCTTGCCGGTGAAGGTGGCGCCAATGCGGTCCTTCAGGAAGGCAGCGATGTAGCGATCATTGGAGTCGCGTTCAGCCGCCATGGCGCGGCGTTCATGACCGGATATCTCTTCCCCAACGTCAGGGAGTTCACCGATTTCGGCATCGGATAATCCGTCTGGTCCGAGCTTGAGCGCGCGAATGAGCGCGCGGTGAACGATGAGATCTGCGTAGCGACGGATCGGTGATGTGAAATGCGCATATCGCTGCAGGTTTAGTCCGAAATGGCCCAGGTTGTCGGGGCTGTATTTCGCCTGGCTTTGGGAGCGCAACATGACTTCGTTGACCATGGATTCAAAGTCACCATCTTTGACGCGCGCCAGGATCTTGTTGAGATGAGTGGTGCGGAGCGCCTGGCCTCGCGCCAGCTTGATATCAAGCGTTTCGAGAAATTCCTGCAAGGCCCAGAGTTTCTCGTCACCTGGCGGCTCATGCACGCGGTAAAGGAGCGGGGTGTTTTGTTTCTCAAGTGTTTCGGCGGCGCAGACATTGGCGGCAATCATGAAATCTTCAATGAGGCGGTGCGCTTCAAAGCGATCGCGTAAGCCCACCTTCGTAATGTGGCCTTCGGTGTCTAGCTCAATCTTGTGCTCGGGGACATCCAGTTCCAGGGGCTGGCGTTCGACACGTGCTTCTTCTAGCGCCTTGAAGGCCTGCCAGAGGTGAAGAACGGTCGATGCATTGGGGGCGCTTTCATCGCCGCTGGCAATGATGCGCTGGGCTTCCTCATAGGACATAGAGGCGCGCGAGCGCATGAGGCCCCGGACGAATTTGTGGCGTTTTTTGTGACCATGCCGGTCAAAGGTCATGCGAACGGCCATCACGGATCTGTCGACATCCTCATGCAGGCTGCACAGATCCCCTGAGAGCCGTTCCGGCAACATGGGAACCACCCGATCGGGGAAGTAACAGGAATTGCCCCGTCGGCGAGCCTCCCGGTCCAGCGTGGAGCCGGGGCGCACGAAATGTGCAACATCAGCAATGGCAACCCAAACGATCCAGCCACCCTCATTGGATGGATCGGTGTCGGGTTCGGCATAGACGGCATCATCGTGGTCGCGGGCATCTGCCGGGTCGATGGTCAAAAAGGGCAGTTCCGTCAGATCCGTGCGGTCCGAAACTTTGGGCGGCTCAATTTTTTCCACATCGCTCAGGACGGCATCCGGGAATTCCATGGGAATGCCATGGGTGTAAACAGCAATCAGGGAGATGGTTTTGGGGTCTTCGGTGGAGCCAAGGATTTGTGTGATTTTTGCTAGGTGCGCCCCATATTCCCCCCGGGGAAGAAGTTCCGCGAAAACCAGATCTCCGGTTTGGGCACCCGAGGCCTCTTGTTCACGGACCCCAAAATCTCGTTTGGACTTGCGGTCGACCGGTTTGATGCGTCCGTCGCGCCCGACTTTCTCATAAACGCCGAGAATGCGACCTTCCTCGCGATCCAGACGGCGCATGACACGCGCCACGTAGACGCCATCGCTTTTCTTGGCAATCCGGCAGAGGGCGCGTTCTCCAATGCCGAGGGCCCGGCCCGTGCGTCCGCGGCCCATGCCCGAACCAGGGGCGAGAAAGATTTCAGGATAAGGTGTGTCAGCATCCCAGGCGGTGGGGCGGGCCTTGATCTCACCATCGGTGTCGATGCTGACGACCTCGAGCACCGTCACCGAGGGTAGCTCGCCCTTGCTCAAGAACGTCTGCCCCCGTTTTTTTTCGATCAGGCCTTCTTCGGCCAAATCTTTGAGCAGATGTTTTAAGGGGATGCGATTAGCGCCAGTGACACCAAAGGCGCGGGCGATCTCACGCTTGGTGGCCCTATCCGGATTTTCCTGAATATAGGTGAGCACCTGTTCCCTTGTGGGGACGGGGGCTGGACGATTACCAGATTTTGACTTCCCGCTTCGGGGCTTTTTACTCACCGTGGTTCTTTAACCGTCCGTTTTTGCCGCTTTTTTGGCGGCCGGTTTCTTTTTGGTGGCCGTCTTCTTCTTGGCTGTTTTCTTCTTGGTTGCGGTCTTCTTCTTGGCGGTCTTTTTCTTCGCCGCCTTCTTTTTGGTCGCTTTCTTTTTAGCGGGTCCCTTGGCTTCTTTCTTGGCGATCAGTTCAAGAGCCATTTCCATGGTGACGCTTTCTGGCGGCACATCCTTGGGCAGGGTGGCATTGATTTTCTGATATTTGATATAGGGGCCGAAGCGGCCATCCATAACGCGCACAGGCTTGCCACTTTCCGGGTGGTCGCCGACTTCCTTCAAGGCACTCGAGGATCGACCGCCGCCCTTGGCAGCTTTTTCGGCCAGCACCGTGACGGCGCGGTTGACGCCTACCGTGAAGGCTTCTTCGGAGTTTTCCAGATTGGCATATTTGCGATCATGTAGAACAAAAGGACCATAGCGCCCGATGCCGGCTGTAATCTTCTTGCCGGTCTCGGGGTGGGTGCCGACTTCGCGGGGGAGCGCCAGGAGCTTCAGGGCGTATTCGTAATCGACTTCATCAAAGGGTTTGTCTTTGGGGATGCCGGCACGTTTGGGTTTGTTGCCATCCTCAGCTTCACCAACCTGAACGTAAGGTCCAAAGCGGCCGTTCTTTAATGTGATGTCGAGGCCGGTTTCCGGATCCGGTCCCAGAACTTTGTCTTCTTCGGCGGCGTCACCTTCGCCGGGTGTCAGCGGTCTTGTGAATTTGCATTCGGGATAATCCGAGCAGCCGACAAAGGCGCCAAATCGGCCCACCTTCAGACTGAGCTGGCCGGTTTCGCAGCTTGGGCATTTGCGTGGGTCTGTGCCATCTTCCTTGGGCGGGAAAACGTGGGGAGCGAGAATTTCGTTCAGGGCGTCAAGGACCTCTGAAATCCGCAGATCGGTGATGTCGTCAACATTGGCGGTAAAATCGGTCCAGAAATTTCTCAGGAAATCTTTGTACTGAAGTTTACCGTCAGAAACTTCGTCGAGCTGCTCTTCCAGGCCTGCTGTGAAGTCATACTCAACCCATTTGGTGAAAAAGCTTTCGAGGAAGGCGGTGACAAGGCGGCCCTTATCTTCCGGGTGGAACCGCTTCTTTTCCATGCGCACATAGGCGCGGTCTTTCAACACCGAAAGGATGGAGGCGTAGGTCGAGGGGCGACCAATGCCAAGCTCTTCAAGTTTTTTGACGAGTGTGGCTTCGGAATAGCGCGGCGGCGGTTCTGTGAAGTGCTGGCTTGGTTCGATCTTGATTTGATCGAGCGGATCGGCCTCGTTCACTTTGGGCAGGCGGCCACCATCTTCACTGTCGGCCTCGTCATCCACACCTTCCTGATAGAGCTTCAGGAAGCCATCGAAAATAAGGACCTGTCCCGTTGCGCGCAGACCGACAGCCCCGGCGTCGTTGCCGATTTCAATGGTCGTGCGCTCAAATTGTGCGGCTTGCATTTGGCTGGCGATGGTTCGCTTCCAAATGAGCTCATAGAGGCGGCGCTGATCGGAATCAATGCCGCGCACATACTCCGGCAGACGGCTGAGGCTGGTTGGGCGAATGGCTTCGTGGGCCTCTTGAGCGTTTTTTGCTTTCGAGCGATAGGCGCGGGGGCTCTCCGGCAGATAGTCCTTACCGTACTGCTCTTCGATGACATGGCGGGTTTCGCCCATGGCCTCTGGTGCGATTTGGACGCCGTCGGTCCGCATATAGGTGATGAGGCCAACGGTTTCGCCATTCATTTCAACCCCTTCATAGAGGCGCTGGGCGACCTGCATGGTGCGGCTGGCGGTGAAGCCGAGCTTGCGGGAAGCCTCCTGTTGAAGGGTCGAGGTAGTGAAAGGCGGCGCCGGATAACGATTGGCCGGCTTGGATGTGACCTCAAGAACTTTCAAGGCATTCGACTGGATAGCTTGAACGGCTTTGGTGGCGGTCGACTCATCGGCGAGATCAAACTTGTCGAGCTTTTTGCCGTCGAGCGATACCAGGCGAGCCGTTAGGGCATCGCCCGAGGTTGTCGAAAGCGCCGCTTCGACGGTCCAATATTCCTGGGCGCGGAAGGCTTCGATTTCCAATTCGCGGTCGCAGATCAGGCGCAATGTTACGGATTGCACCCGTCCGGCCGAGCGGGAGCCGGGCAGCTTGCGCCAGAGGACGGGCGAAAGTGTAAATCCGACAAGATAGTCGAGGGCCCTGCGTGCCAGGTAGGCGTCGACCAGCTCCTGATCGATGCCGCGCGGATTTTCCATCGCCTCAAGAATGGACTTTTTGGTGATGGCATTAAAAACAACGCGCTCGACAGCAACGTCTTTGAGCGCGTTTTTTTTGTTCAGGATGTCCAGGACATGCCAGGAAATGGCTTCACCTTCGCGGTCGGGGTCGGTGGCGAGGATGAGTTTTTCTGCGCCTTTGACGGCCTTGGCAATGTCGTTGAGGCGTTTGCCGGACTGGGCATCTACTTCCCAGGACATGGCAAAGTCGTTGTCAGGCTCCACCGAACCATCTTTGGAGGGCAGATCCCGCACATGGCCGTAGCTGGCCAGGACGGTGTAATTACTGCCGAGATATTTGTTGATGGTCTTTGCTTTGGCAGGAGATTCAACGATGACAACGTTCATTCGTAACTCGTCTCTTTTACTTGTTGAGCAGGCCGGAAATTTGGTTTGCAGCAGATATAGACA
This sequence comes from Alphaproteobacteria bacterium, assembly GCA_006226415.1. Lineage (GTDB taxonomy): Bacteria > Pseudomonadota > Alphaproteobacteria > M2410 > M2410 > M2410. Next base: position 23,999 of record SBGZ01000088.1, on the reverse strand, counting down.
GCCGACATACAGAAATTTTGGGAGAGATTGCAAAGAATTTCTTTAACGCGGGGTGAAAAGCTCCTGCCGGGAAATTGATGCGCGTAGGGGCTGCGGGCCGGAAATGCCCCATAATTCCCGTTATGAGGGAGTTAAGTAGTGCTGCACGTTTTGCTTTCTTTTCGGCGGTAGAGGCGCTAAGTTGAATTTGGTAGTGCTTTTTTCATCGCACACCTCAAGGTAATCATTTTTAATCTGGAATCCCAGAAAACTGCAGAAAATATTAGTCCGTGACGCAACAAAATGAGCCACAAGGATCCCTGGATGATTCTTTGCCTGGTCTGACAGATCAACAGGCTGTTGCATATATATGTGAGATGACGATCGCGCTTTCTCAGATCGCGACTGTCCGCAATCAACATTTTCTGAGTTACCTGCTTGAAATGGCTGCTGTCGAAGGAGCAAACCTTCTGGGCTCGAAAAAGCTCTAAGTGTCGATCAGGGACACTTTTTGACCGGGCCAGCGCTCGATTCGTCCAGCCAGATCAAGTTCCAGCAAAATAATTGAGACAACACCGGGCGAGCAGCCCGATTGCCGGATGATCTCATCAATTTCCGTGGGCGCCGGACCCAGAAGCATGATGATCTCGCTGCGGAAGCGATCCAGTTCCTGATCGGAAATACTCAGAGGCTGATCGGCCAGCGGGTCTTTCTGCGGCGGTGGGTCTGCCAGCATCCGCGGCATAAAGGTCTCCAGGTGCGTAATCACGTCCTCTGCATTTTCAACAAGGGCAGCGCCTTGTTTGATGAGGTGGTTGGCCCCACGGCAGCGTGGGTCAAGGGGGGAGCCGGGAACCGCAAGGACCTCGCGCGATTGCTCAAGGGCATTGCGGGCTGTGATGAGCGAGCCGGACCTTAACGCGGCCTCGACAACGACGACCGCGTGAGACAGTCCTGAGATCAATCGATTGCGGCGGGGAAAGTCCTTGGCGCGCCCAATATGTCCAAGGGGCATTTCCGAGATGATCAAGCCCTGTTCGGCAATGCTGGCATAAAGCGCTTCGTTTTCTTTGGGATAAACCGATGTCACACCGCCTGCCAATACGGCAATTGTCCCGGTATCGAGAGCGCCGGCGTGGGCCGCCGTATCAATGCCGCGGGCAAGACCCGATGCGATCACATAGCCATGTTGGCCCAAATCGCGGCCCATATCCGTCGCGATTTTGCGGGAGTTGGCACTGGCGTTTCGCGCACCGACCATGGCGACGCATTTCCTGTTCATCAGATGGACGTGACCGAGCGCCGAAAACAGGGGTGGGATTGGCTCTATAGCGGTGAGCATCTGGGGGTAGTCGTCATCCCCGAGCATGATGAATTGTGCGCCGGCTTTGTGGGTGGCGTGCCATTCCTCTTCGATCAGCTTTAGAGAGGCTGGTTTGATCGGTTTGGCGCGGCCGCCGCGGCGGGATAATTCGCTAATTTGTTCAAGGGCGATGGCGGCGGAACCGTATCGGGTAATGAGCGCGTGGAAAGTCGCCGGGCCTACATTATCGGTCCTGATCAGGCGCAAGCGCGCAATACGCTCAGAGTCATTAAGTGCCACGAATGGTTCCCTTCACGTGTCGAAACACACGCAAAAGGATGGTTGTATCTCAAACAAAACGCTAGGGTTTATTTCTGTCCGATTTTGCTCTCGGTGCCCTGACGCAGCCGTTCGATATTTTCTTTGTGTCGCCAGAAAATCAGAGCGCCGATGAGGGCCATGGCGAAGAAATGGATGGGCATGCCGAAGACTAAAAAAGCAAGGGGTGTCAAGGTGACGGTAATGAGGGCGGAAAGGGAAGAGTAGCGGGACAGAAAGGCTGATGTGAGCCAGATAACACCGGCAATGACCCCAATGGCGGGGCTGTAGGCGAATGTGATGCCGAAATAGGTGGCGACCCCTTTGCCGCCTTTAAATTCAAGCCAGACCGGATAGCAGTGACCGATGAAAGCGGCAAGCCCGGCGATGACGGCGGCATGGGTACTCACAAATATAGAACCGAAAATGATGACAGCGAGCAGTCCCTTGGCCATGTCGAAAAGTAGTGTTGCGACAGCGATTTTTTTGTTGCCGGTCCTCAGGACATTTGTGGCGCCAATGTTGCCCGAGCCCACTTCCCGGATGTCGCCCATGCCGGCCCATTTGGTGAGGAGGAGGCCGAAGGGGATTGAACCAAGCAGGTATCCGCCAACACTTGCGATAATGATGGTGAAGAGGCTCAAGAATTTCTCCTTTGATGTCCTGGCAGTCGCTGAGACCTATGCAACACGTTTGCCAGCGACATAAGTGCCGATGGCTTTGCCCTGGAACAGTCGGCCATCATAGGGACTGTTCTTTGCTTTGGATTTTAGCGTCTCAGCATCAAATTTGTAAGGGGTGTTAAGGTCGATCAGGATTATATCGGCTGGCGCGCCCTTTGTAAGGCGTCCGGCCTCCAGCTTGAGGATTTCGGCCGGTCGCTGTGTGACAGCTCTGAGGACCTGTAAGAGGGAGATATGGTCGTTGTGGACCAGTTCTAAAAGGACCGGCAAAAGAGTTTGCAGGCCCACCGCGCCGAAGGCCGCCTCGGCAAAGGGGAGGCGCTTGTCTTCCGGACCCTGTGGATCATGGGAGGACGTGACGACATCGATGGTTCCATCTCTGAGCCCTTCGATCATCGCCAGGCGGTCGTCTTCTGATCGCAGGGGCGGCTGGGTTTTGAAGAAGGTGCGATAAGTGGCAATATCGTTTTCGTTAAGGGCCAGGTGCTGCGCTGAGACGGCGCAAGTTACCGGCACATTTTTTGCCTTAGCATCGGCAATGACGGACAAAGAGGCGGCACAGGAAATTTGTGAAAAATGTCCCGTGGTTTGTGTCAGGTCCAGAAGGGTAAGATCGCGGCGCACCAAAAGCGTTTCCGCTTCACCTGGAATACCGATCAGGCCAAGACGCGCGGAGAGTTCTCCTTCGTTCATGCAGCCCGGGCCGGCGAGATTTGGATCTTCCGTGTGCAGGACAATGAGAGCCCCGATGCCAGAGGCATATTCTAACAGGCGGCGCATGATCTGAGCATTCATGATGGATCGGCGCGGATCAGTGAACGCGACGGCGCCTGCTTCTTTCAACAGAGCCATTTCAGTCATGGCTTCGCCCTTCATGCCCATGGTGAGGGCGCCCATGGGATGCACATTGACAATGGCCGTGTCGCGCGCGCGGCGCTCGATAAAATCAACAAGTGCGGCCTCGTCGATTACCGGATCTGTGTCAGGCATGACGATAAGCGTGGTCACGCCACCGGCGGCGGCGGATTCACTTGCAGATTTGAGAGTTTCTTTGTGTTCACTTCCGGGCTCGCCGACAAAGACCCGCATGTCGATGAGACCGGGCGCGAGAACATGGCCTTGGCAGTCGACCAGCTCGTAGTCGCCGGAAGGCGCCTTTGCGAGATGAGCACCGGCGTCGGAGATGAAGCCGTTCTGGCAAATGAGCCCGCCGGGACCGTCATAGTCTGATGCCGGATCAACCAACCGGGCATTGAAAAACGCGGTGGCTTGGGTCATTGGCGCGGCCCCCCATTGTCGAGCCGCCTGGAAAGTGTATCCAGCACGGCCATGCGCACCGCCACGCCCATCTCGACCTGCTCTTGAATGAGGGAGCGAGTGGGGTGATCCGCGACGGCGCTGTCGATTTCAACTCCCCGGTTCATCGGTCCCGGGTGCATGACGACGGCATCCTCTTTGGCGCTGTCGAGCTTTTCAAGGTCGAGGCCATAGAGGTGGAAGTACTCGCGTGTCGACGGCAGGAAAGAACCATTCATGCGTTCATTTTGGAGGCGGAGCATCATGACGATATCGCAGCCTTTGATCCCCTCGCGCATGTCGTGGAAAACCTCGGCGCCCAGGCGGTGGGCCTGGGGCGGCAAAAGGGTGGGCGGCGCGACCAGACGTACGCGCGCGCCCATGGCGTTCAGGAGGTAAAGGTTGGAGCGGGCCACGCGGCTGTGCAGGATATCGCCGCAAATGGCCACGGTCAGGCCAGCGATCTTTCCAAAGCGGCGGCGAATGGTGAGGGCATCGAGCAGAGCCTGTGTGGGATGTTCATTTTGACCGTCACCGGCGTTGACCACCGCGCAATCAACTTTTTGCGCCAGGAGGTCGACAGCGCCGGAAGAAGCGTGCCGGACAATCAGGATGTCCGGCCGCATGGCGTTGAGTGTTACGGCGGTGTCGATCAGGGTTTCACCTTTACTGACCGATGAGGTTTTGACCGACATGTTCATGGTGTCGGCGCCGAGCCGTTTGCCAGCCAGTTCAAAGCTCGCTTGGGTGCGGGTCGAGGCTTCAAAGAAGAGGTTGATGAGGGTGCGACCCTTCAAGAGGGATGTCTTTTTCTCAACCTGGCGGCTGAGATCAACATAGGTTTCGGCCAGATCAAGCAGGTGCTCAATCTGAGGCGGGGTCAGACCCTGAATGCCCAAAAGATGCCTGTGCGGGAAGGCGTCAGCACCGATTTGGGTTCGGTCTGAGGGGGTGTCAGTTTGCGATGTCATTAAAGCGAGGCTTATAGGGCCTCTTCGGGCCAATCACAAGGGGTAAACCGATGCTAGGAAACCCAGGCGATCGTCAAGGGCAGTGAGATCAGCGCGATGAGTGTCGAAACGGTGATAATCGCGGCCATGAGTGTGTGGTCACCGCCAAGCTGGCGGGCGAGCACATAGGATGAGGAGGCCGTAGGGACGGCGCCGCACATGATGGCGACCTGCCGGGTCAGGCCCTCGACACCGTAAAGCTGGCAAAAGAGAGCGACCATGATCGGAATGACGAGGAGTTTGAGGCTGCAGGCAATGACGACAAGGGTTTTGGTGCCCATGGCAGAGCGTATATCGAGACCGGCGCCAACGCTGAGAAGGCCGAGGGTGAGGGCGGCGCGGCCCAAAAGGTCTGTGGTGGGCTGGAGCGGGCCGGGCAAATGAATGCCGGAGAAATTGAGCCCGAGCCCAACAAGGCAGGCGAGAATGAGCGGATTGCGGGAGAGAAGCTTTAGAATGCGGGCCGCGTCGGAGGGCTGGTCGGCGGCGTGGCGGGATAAAATGAGGACACTGAGCACATTGACGGTCGGTACAAGGACCGCAATGGCGAGTGCCGCGGCGGTAACACCATCCGCGCCAAAGATTGCGCCGACAGAGGCCAGGGCGACAAAACCGTTCCAGCGCAAGCTGCCCTGGAACACGCTGGAATAGGCCGGGCCGGTGAGGCCGATCGTGCCTCCAACCGTGCGGCGCATGACAGTCAGGACAAAGGCCGCGACCATTAGGGCGCTCAGGAGCGCCCCGGCCATTGGCAGAATTTGCAAGCTGGCCAGATCGGCCAGGGCCAAAGTATTCAAGATCAAAGCGGGGAAGAGGACGAAATAAACGATCCGCTCAACGAGGCGCCAGGCCTCTTCGGTCGTAAACTTGATGACCCTCAGTCCGTAACCAGCCAGGATGACAAGAAAGATGGGCAGCAAAGCCTCAAATGCGGCGCTCATAGACGATCGGCCTTCATATGCTTCATGCGGTCCAGGGCTCCCTGCAAAATATAGGCGGCGGCCATTTTATCGACGACTTCGGCGCGGCGCTTGCGGCTGGCATCTGCATCCAGCAGTGTGCGGGTGACGGCGGCCGTTGAAAGACGCTCATCCCAAAGCAGGATTGGCAGACCAAGTGGCCCATCTATGTTGCGGGCAAAGGCTCTGGTGGATTGCGCGCGTGGGCCTTCACTGCCATCCATATTGCGGGGAAGGCCGAGGACAATTCCTGCCACTTCATGAGCTGTGATGGTTTTTTTCAGGTTCTCCAGGTCAGTCGAGAGTTTTGCCTTCTTCAGGGTGACGTCAGGAGAGGCGATCAGGCGGCTGGTGTCGGAAAGCGCCAGGCCGATAGTCTTCGTTCCCAGATCCAGCCCAATCAGGGCGCCGTAAGCAGGCAAGGCCCCGACAAATTGTTCTATGTCTTCAAAGATCATGCGGGGCGCTCTGCGATTTCGATCTTATTTCTCGCAGGATCGCGAATAAAGAAGCGTTTTAACCCATTTGGCTCGGTTCCTTCATCCTCGATCTCGAGGTCGTTTTCGGCCATGACCGTCCGCGCGGCCGCGAGATCGTGAACGAGATAGCAGATATGTCGTTTGGACTGAGACGCTTGGGGATCTGGTTCAATCGAGAGGTGGACCTGCGTGTCTGCTAGTTGAAACCAGGCGCCGCCCCGGGCGCGCAGGGGTTCAGGCTTTTCAATTCGGGAGAGGCCGAGGACCCCCTCGTAAAACGCAATGGAAACCGCCTCCAGGACCGCTGGAACCGTGACCTGGACATGATCGATGGCATAGGGCTTGAGCGACAAGGATGGTATTCCCTCTTAAAATAGCCCCTAAAAGGCGTTTTGAGCCGTTTTAGGCTTCCCCTTGGTACCTGTCAAACGGGCTGGAAAGTCTTGCGCCGGTGGCTCGCAATTGCTACTCGATAGCGCTCTGATTGAACCCCATGAGACAAAAAGGACAGTCCATGTCAGTCGATACGGAAACTGTACGCCGTATTGCGCATTTGGCGCGTATTGCAGTGAAAGAAGAAGCTCTTGAGCCGATGACAGGCGAGCTGAATACCATCCTGGATTGGGTGGAGCAGCTTGGCGAGGTCAATACGGAGGGTGTTGAGCCTATGACCCGTGTGGTCGATACCCAATTGCGGTGGCGACAGGATGAGGTCACCGATGGCGGCTATCCCGAGCGTGTGACCAAAAATGCGCCAGATGGGGACGACGGTTTCTTCACTGTGCCCAAGGTTGTGGAGTAAGCGCGATGACGGAACTGACCAAACTGACGATGGCCGAAGCCCGGGACGGGCTTAAGGCTAAAGAATTTACCTCTGTGGAGCTCACACAAGCGCATGTGGAGGCCATAGAGTCTGCCCGTGCCCTGAACTGCTTTGTCACGGAAACGGCTGAGAGAGCGCTTGAGCAGGCTAAGCAGAGCGATGAAAGACTTCAATCGGGTCAAGCTGGCCCGATGGAAGGGTTGCCGGTTGCGATTAAGGACCTGTTCTGCACCGAGGGTGTTCAGACAACGGCCTCCAGCCACATTCTGGAAGGCTTTGTGCCGCAGTATGAATCCACCGTCTCCGCCAATCTCTGGCGCGATGGCGCGGTTATGCTGGGCAAGACCAATTTGGATGAATTTGCCATGGGGTCGTCCAATGAGACGAGCTTCTTTGGCAATGTTGTCAATCCTTATCGTCGGCCAGGGGATGAGACCCCTTTGGTGCCGGGTGGCTCGTCTGGTGGGTCCTCCGCCGCTGTGGCGGCCCGCTTGGCGCTGGGCGCAACTGGTACCGATACAGGCGGGTCCATTCGTCAGCCAGCGTCCTTTACCGGCATTGTCGGGATCAAGCCGACTTATGGGCGCTGCTCGCGCTGGGGTATTGTGGCCTTTGCTTCTTCACTCGACCAGGCCGGGCCAATGACTCGCACTGTTCGGGACGCGGCCATTATGCTCGGCTCCATGGCGGGCTTTGACCCGAAAGATTCCACCTGTGTGGATCGTCCTGTGCCGAATTACGAAGCGTCTCTGACAGGAGACGTGAGAGGCCTGAAGATTGGTGTTCCGAAAGAATACCGGTTGGACGGCATGCCGGGTGAGATCGAGGCGCTCTGGCAGAAGGGTATCAATTGGTTGAAGGCGGCTGGCGCTGAGATTGTTGATGTCAGTCTGCCGCATACCAAATACGCGCTGCCAGCCTATTACATTGTGGCACCGGCAGAGGCCTCCTCCAATCTGGCGCGCTATGACGGTGTCAAATATGGGCTGCGTGAAGAGGGCACCGATATTGCCGACATGTACGAGAAGACACGTGCGGCCGGGTTTGGCGCCGAGGTTCAGCGCCGCGTCATGATCGGCACCTATGTGCTGTCGGCGGGTTATTACGATGCCTATTATTTGAAGGCGCAAAAAGTGCGCAGTCTGATCGCGGGTGACTTTAAGAAGGTCTTTGAGACGGTGGATGCGATTTTGACACCGACGGCGCCGAGCGCGGCCTTTGGTGCCGGTGAAAAATCAGACGACCCGCTTTCTATGTATCTCAATGACGTCTTTACGGTCACAGGCAATCTGGCTGGCCTGCCTGGGATCTCAGTTCCGGCAGGGGTCGACGGGCAGGGACTGCCGCTCGGTTTGCAAGTGGTTGGCAAGCCCTTTGACGAGGAAATGGTTCTTAAGATTGCGGATGTGATCGAAAGTGCGGCAGACCCGATAGCGGCGCCGCAAGAGTGGTGGAAGGCGTAAGCAAAATGAGCGAAGCAACGAAGAGCAATCTGCTGCAAGGTGTCACAGGAGACTGGGAAGTGGTTGTGGGGATGGAAATCCATGCCCAGGTTCAGTCAAAAGCCAAACTCTTCTCAGGTGCCTCGACAGAGTTTGGCGCTGAGCCTAATGCCAATGTCTCTCTCGTCGATGCGGCGATGCCTGGCATGCTGCCTGTCATCAATGCCTATTGTGTTGAGCAGGCGGTGCGCACAGGGCTTGGCCTGAAAGCCCAAATCAATTTGAGGTCTATTTTCGACCGCAAGAATTATTTCTATCCGGACCTGCCGCAGGGATATCAGATTTCCCAGTTTAAAGATCCGATTGTCGGTGAAGGTGAGGTTATCGTGGATATGCCCGATGGCACCTCCTTTACGGTGGGGATTGAGCGGTTGCATCTCGAGCAGGACGCGGGCAAGAGCATTCATGACCTGCATCCTTCGAAATCCTATGTGGATCTCAACCGCTCCGGCATCGCGCTTATGGAAATTGTCTCCAAGCCCGACATTCGCTCGTCAGAACAGGCGGCGGCTTACCTGCGGAAGGTGCGGGCCATTGTCCGGTATCTCGGTACCTGTGATGGTAATATGGAGCAAGGCTCCATGCGGGCGGACGTGAACGTCTCTGTCCGGCGCCCTGGGGATCCGCTGGGCACACGCTGCGAAATGAAAAACATCAACTCGATGCGTTTTGTGCAGCAAGCGATCGATTATGAAGCGATGCGGCAAATCGAAATTATCGAAGCGGGCGGAACGATTAATCAAGAGACCCGGCTCTTTGACTCGCGAAACGGGGAAACCCGTACCATGCGGTCGAAGGAAGAGGCCCATGATTATCGTTATTTCCCGGACCCGGATCTTTTGCCTCTTGAGTTCGATCAAGCCTGGGTTGATGAGATCGCTTCAGGACTGCCTGAGCTTCCCGATGACAAAAAGGCCCGCTTTATCGCGGATATGGGTCTTAGTCCTTATGATGCATCCGTTCTTGTTTCTGATAAATCGCGAGCGGAGTTCTTTGAAGCCGTTGCGGAAGGGCGCGATGCCAAACTTGCGGCGAACTGGGTGACGGGCGAGTTTTTTGGCGCGCTCAATAAAAACGGCACTGCCATTGAAGACAGCCCGATTAGTGCGGCTCAGCTCGGTGCGTTGGTGGATCTAATCAGCGACGACACAATCTCGGGCAAGATTGCCAAGCAGGTTTTTGAAATCATGTTCGAAACCGGTGAAGAGCCGGCCAAGATTGTTGAAGACAAAGGCTTGAAGCAGGTGACGGACACCGGCGCGATTGAAGCTGCTGTTGACGAGATTATCGCGGCTAACCCCGACAAAGTTGCCGAGTATAAAGAAAAACCCAAAATGTTCGGCTGGTTTGTCGGTCAGGTTATGAAAGTGACCCAAGGCAAAGCAAATCCGAAAGCTGTCAACGATATCCTCAAAGCGAAATTGGATGGCTAATCTGGAAGGTCGGACAAGGCGGTATGTTGTCCGTCAGGCCGAAGACAAGGATGGGCCGCGCTTGCAGCGGCTGATAGCTGATATTTTTTCCGAATACGAAGGTGTGGTCTTCGTCGCCGAGGAGTTGCCCGATCTGGAAGCACCGCGTCGCTCTTTTGAGGAGCGGGGCGGTTCTTTTTTTGTTGTCGAACACGATGGGGAGGTGGTGGCTTGCGCCGCTTATGTGGTGGAGGCGGACCTTCTTCGTGCAGAACTTTATCGTCTGTATGTCGACAAAAATCATCGAAGAGAGGGTCTTGCGCAGCATTTGCTGGAGATGATCGAACGAATCGTTCGGGCAAAACATGTACAAGAGCTGCACTTATGGACCGATGTTTTGTTCGTTGATGCCCATCGCTTCTACATGCGGAATGGATACACGAAACTGAAAGAAACCCGAGCACTGAACGATGTTTCAGACACAATTGAGTTCCATTTTATGAAGGGGCTTTAACTTCTTAGTAATTTTTGGCTTGCAAAAGGGTTTTATCAGTAATTAGTTTTTGATTCTCAGTGTTTCGAAACCTTTAAAGAGGGGACTTACGAAAATGGCTCGTAAGACTACGAAGAAAAAGGCCACCAAGAAAAAGGCGGTCAAAAAAGTGAAGAAGGCTGCCAAGAAAAAGGTAGCTAAAAAGAAGGTAGCCAAGAAAAAGGTTGCTAAGAAAAAAGTAGCTAAGAAAAAGGTTGCTAAGAAAAAGGTAGCCAAGAAAAAGGTTGCTAAAAAGAAGGTAGCCAAGAAAAAGGCTGCTAAGAAAAAAGTAGCCAAGAAAAAGACGGCTAAGAAGAAAACCGCTAAAAAGAAGGTTGCTAAGAAAAAAGTAGCCAAGAAAAAGACCGCAAAGAAAAAGGTCGCAAAGCGGACAACTAAGAAAAAAGCAGCGAAAAAAAAGAAGTAGAGCTTAGCTCTGGTTCATTTCGTGAACGGAAAACGGCGCCTGCGGAACCCGCACGGCGCCGTTCTTCTTTTGAGGCCATGGACCTCTACTACTGGCCCACACCCAATGGCTGGAAGATCTCCATTATGCTTGAGGAGTGCGCGGTCCCCTATAAGGTCAAGTGGGTCAATATTGGCCTCGGCGAACAATTTCGCCCCAAGTTTCTCAAAATTGCTCCGAATAACCGAATGCCGGCGCTTGTGGATCCGGATGGACCAGGCGGCACGCCGATCGCCATTTTTGAATCTGGCGCCATTCTTCAATACCTTGGAGAAAAGACCGGGCAATTTTATCCAGAGGACCTGAGGGCTCGGACCGAGGTTGATCAATGGCTGTTCTGGCAAATGGCCAATTTGGGCCCGATGTGTGGACAGGCGCACCATTTCAGAGGCTATGCGAAAGGCAAGAGCCGTTATGGCGAGCAGCGCTATACCAATGAGGTCAACCGCCTTTATGGTGTCATGAACAAACAGCTGCGGGGACGGGCGTATTTGTGCGGTGACTATTCAATAGCCGACATGGCGGCCTGGCCGTGGGTCTTACCTTATAAAAGGCAAGGGCAGGACATGGCGGATTTTCCGCATCTCTATAAATGGTTCAAGCGCATGGGCGAGCGTCCGGCCGTTCAGCGCGGGATTGCGCTGGGCGCAGAACTTCGCAATCGTCCACAGACCCGGCAGGAGCAGGACAGGGCGCGAAAAATCCTGTTTGGACAGAGAGCCCGCTGAGATCTGTGAAGCCATTTAAGTTGCCTCCCTTTTTTCGGGAGCTTCGGAGAAAATTTCTCTGGAGCTCCTTTTTTTGTGAATTTTTTTTGTTAATGGCGATTAAGAGACCTCAAGAGAGGCTTAATATCCCCATGTTCGACGAGCATCGCGGATGGCGGTTTTGACGCGAAAGCGCCGGGAAAACCTTGGGTTTCGACTAAATCTCGAAGTGTTAACAATCCAGTAACTCTTTGAAATAATTAAGGAAAACTGAATTTCACCGTTAACTTAACATTCACCAGGAGCCGCCAACATCTCCCTCGACAACTGAGTTCAACCCATGTTTTGGGGCCGCGTGAAAAGGGAATGTCGCGGACCGAGGGAGACAGAAAATGGCACTGATGGATGTAACACCAGAAGAGGCAATGGCACGGGCAGATCAGGAAGCTTCGGGGGAAGCGCTCTATGATCTTGGGATCCTTTTTTCAACCGGGCAGGGCGTGGAAATGGATTACGTAGAGGCCCACAAGTGGTTCAATCTGGCCGCACTGCGCGGGAGCGAAGATGCGAAATCCTGGCGTCAGCAATTGTCTCAGGAAATGTCGCAGTTTGAGATTGCTGAGGCTCAGCGCCAAGCTCGCGAGTGGCTTTCTAAGCATTAAGGATAGAATTTCCGGCTGCGCGAAATGCGCGGCAGGTTTGGTCGGGGGACCAAGGGGGGAGGCTCGATGCTCTTGTTTGAGCATCGAGCCTTTTTTATTCCAGGTTATTGAGAGAGGGCTTCGCCTTCTTCTTCCTGCTGCTGTTTGCGCCAAAGGGAATTGGCTTCAAACTTGATGTACTCGCGGATCAATTCAACGTCCTCGTCGGTGAGGATGTCAGAGAAGGACCCCATACCATTGTCCTGCAGGGCCCCATCTATGATGATGTCATGATAGTTGTCCCCCAGGGCGCCGACGGAGTAGCGCAAGTCGGGAATGAAAGCGTGACCAAGCCCTCGGGCAAAGAGACCGTGGCAGACGGCGCAATTGCGCTGGAAAATGTCAGATCCCTTTGCGACATCTTCAGGGGAGCCTGTGACGGCCGGCGGTTCGATCATCTCCGGTGCTTCATATGTCGGGAGAGGGACATCCTGGCCCGTGCCAAGCTTGAAGGTGAGAACGCGCCCCTGATTGCCAAACTCATGAATGGAAATGGCCGGGTCATAGGCTGAGGAGTGTCCACCGCCGCCATATCCGGCTAGCACCGAGATATATTGCTCGCCGTCGATGGTGTAGGTGATCGGCGGCGCGATGATGGCGGTCCCGGTCTGGATGCGTTTGACCTCTTCACCGGTCTCAGCGTCCACGGCTATGAAATAGCCATCACCGGTACCCTGGAAGATGAGGCCGCCGGCTGTGGCCAGCAAACCACCATTGATCACGGTCTTACGATCGATTTCCCAACGCAGGGTGCCTGCGACGGGGTCCCAGGCCTTCAGTTTTCCGGCCGAGGGCGTGAAGTTCAGATCGGCGCCGGTTTCAACGCCGACGGATTTGAAGACATCGGTTAGAACCGCAAAGTCGTTGCCGGTATTCCAGGCGCCGTTCTTGTGGACGTAGTCTTCGACGTGATTGTAGAAGAATGTGGCATCAATCGCGGGAATGTAGACCAAACCGGTTTGCGGTGAATAGGCCATGGGGTGCCAGTTGTGCGCGCCACCTGGTGCCGGAGCGATTTCCTTGAGCTCCTGAATATATTCAAGGTCCGGATTTTCGACAGGACGGCCGGTTTCCATATCGACCTGAGTGGCCCAGTTGGCTCTGCCGTATTTTTCCGCAGACAGAAGTTCGCCGGTTTCGCGGTCCAGTACATAAAAGAAACCATTCTTGGGCGCCTGCATGATGACTTTGCGGGGCTCTCCATTGAATTCGATCTCTGCCAGGATCATGTGTTGGGTGGCGGTGTAATCCCAGTTTTCGCCGGGTGTGGTTTGATAATACCAGGACATGCGGCCGGTATCGGGATTGATCGCAACAATGGACGACAGAAACAAATTGTCGCCGCCGCCTGAGCTGCGGATCAGGCGGTTCCAGGGCGCGCCATTGCCGGTGCCCACATAGAGTAGATTGAGGTCTGGGTCATAGGCCATGGAGTCCCATGCGGTGCCGCCGCCGCCGACATCCCAATATTTGACATCGCTGCCTGAGGAGTCCCAGGTTTTCATCGCGATCTCCATTTCCGGCGATTCAGCGGGCAGGGAAGGATTGCCGGGCACGATGTAAAAGCGCCAAGCTTGCTCGCCCGTTTCCGTGTCATAGGCGGTGATGTAACCGCGTACGCCATATTCTGCGCCGCCGTTGCCGATAATAACCTTGTCTTTGACGATGCGCGGAGCGCCCGTGATGGTATAGGGCTGCGCAGGGTCAAAAGTCTGGACCGACCAGACGGGCGTGCCTGTCTGTGCATCCAGGGCGATCAGGCGGCCATCCAGGGCGCCGACATAGACTTTGCCCTTCCAGACAGCGACACCGCGATTGACGACATCGCAGCAGGCATCACGGGCCTTTTGACCGGGAACCTCAGGATCATAACTCCACAGCTCCTCGCCTGTACGGGCGTCGAGCGCAAAGACCTTGGACCAGGGGCCACTGGAATACATCACCCCGTCGACAACCAGAGGGGTGGCCTCCATGCCGCGAATGGCATCGGCGTCATAATCCCAGAGGAAACCGAGCTCTGCGACGGTTTCTTTGTTGATCTGATCGAGTGGGGAGTAACGCTGCTCTGAATAGGTGCGACCATGGGCCATCCAGTTGCCGGGTTCGCTGTCGGCATTGGCAATACGCGTGCCGTCCACTGCCGCGCCGGCTGTTGCTTGCGCCACGGTTTCATCCGCTTGCGTCGCAACTTGATCCGTTTCTTCGGCGGCTTGCTGCGATGTCTCGGCCAAAACCTCAGTGCTTGCAGCGGGTGAGGTGCTTGCCTCTGGCGATGTGGGGTCGCTTTTAAAGACACCCCAAAAGGCGGCGATCAGGAGCAGAAGAATGAAGATTTTTTCTGCCAGAAGCGTCTTATTCATTTTTATTTCCTCCCAGGAATCAGCTTTTTGAGCATCTTAAGGGATGGTGTTTAGGGTGGCTAGCCAGAGTTCTTCTTCTCTTTCGCAGGCCTGAAAAACAGTTTATTCTCAATGAGTTGTCGCTATGATGTGTTGCATTGGGCGTGCGTGAACGCAATTGAGAAGCAGGGAACTCCCAGATGAACAGGCTGAAAAATCTGCTGGTGAAGCTGGTTGCGACTTTAGTGCGGCCTGTCAGGCCCCTGGCGAGAGTACTGATCCTCTTGGTTCTGATCGGCTCGCTCTATCTCGATAAGACAGGCCTTCTGGACCCAGCCAAGGAAATTCTGGCTGCGCCCAGTGTCACCCTGCAGATTCAGGGATTTGCCATTTCACCCTATTCGGTGTTGCAAACTCTGATCGTCTTTCTTGCCTTGTTTTGGATCGCCTCGCTGTTTTCAGACTGGTTTTCGGCTTCGCTGAAATATTTCCCAAAATTGGGGACAAGCAATCGGTCGTTGATCGGGCAAATTGCGCGTATCGGCATTTATGTCCTCTTGTTCCTGGTGGGTCTGAATATGTTGGGGATCGACCTGACCTTGCTAACGGTGATTGGGGGCGCTGTTGGTATCGGGGTTGGTTTTGGCCTGCAGAAGATCGCCTCTAACTTTATCAGCGGGCTGATCCTTCTCTCTGAAAAATCGGTAGAGATGGATGACCTGGTTGAGCTGGATGATGGCACGGCTGGCTTTGTGCGCCGGATTGGCGCACGCTGTACTGTGTTGGAAACATTCGACGGCAAGGAGATTATGATCCCAAACGAGGATTTTATCACCAGTCGAGTAATTAACTGGACCTATAGCAATCTTAAGGGCCGTATTCAGATATCGGTGGGTGTGGCCTATGGGTCGGACTATGAACTTGTGCGCCAACTCATTCTGGATGCCGCCAGAGAGCATCCGGACTGTATCAGAGATCCTGAACCTCAGGCGCATATGCGAAGTTTTGGCGATAGCTCGGTCGACTTTATTCTTTATTTTTGGGTTGGAGATATCCGAACCGGCCGGCTTAAACCTCAGAGCGATGTGATGATGGCTATCACGCGTAAATTTGATGAAAACGGAATTGTTATTCCGTTCCCGCAACGGGATGTGCATGTCATCAAATCGGGTGATGGGGTTACAGGATAGTGCAGGACACCGCGCATATTTTCCACTGTATGGAGCTGACCGGCGAGGGTAGCTGGCAGCAAGTCGACCTTGCTGAGGTCTCAGGGGAGTTCGCGCCGCGACAACTTACCTGGATCCATTTAGATTATGCTTCGCCGGCCACGCGCATCTGGATTGAGCGGAACCTTTCGTTTTTGGACCCGGAGATACAGGACGCCTTGCTGTCTGAGGCGCCGCGGCCTCGAATTGAAGAGTACGAAGACGGACTGATCTTGATGTTGCGGGCGGCCAATCTGAACGAGGGACAGGATCCTGAGGATATGATCTCTGTCCGCATGTGGGTGGATCCCATGCGCATTGTCACGGTGCAAAGACGCCGGGTACGGGCGATTGAGGATGTTCAGGAACGACTTGCGACCGCGCGTGCGCCAAAAACCGTTGGCAGTTTTATTATTGCGCTCGTGCGGGCAATTATTGATCGCATGGAAGGCGTGATCAGCGATTTGGATGAAGAGACAGATGCACTTGAGGAAGAGGTGCTGGCTGAGGCAAGTGTGGAAGTTCGCGAGCGCATTGTTCATGCTCGGCAAAGAGCCATTGTCTTTCGGCGGTACATCGTGCCGCAACGTGATGCGCTGATGCAGCTCAGGGCCTATGATTCAGCATTGTTTCGTTCGCAGGAACGGTTTGGCCTTCAGGCGGTCCTGGATGACCTTCAGCGGTTTGTCGAAGAGCTGGATGCCATTCGTGAGCGGGCCATGGTAATCAAGGATGAGTTTGCCAATATTCTTTCAGATCGGCTCAATAAGCGGCTCTATATGCTCGCAATTGTTACGACGATCTTTCTGCCGCTGAGTTTTCTGACAGGGCTTTTGGGTGTCAATCTAGGCGGCATTCCCGGGGCGGACAGCGCGGTGGGGTTTGCCTCTCTTTGCGCCATTGTTGTCGTTGCGATGATTGTTCAGATCTTTTGGTTTAAGTGGAAAAGGTGGTTTTAAAGGCCCATGGGAACGCCCTCTCACAGCTGTTTTCTTTGCTCGTCAGATAACCCGGACGTGGCGGTCTTTGGGGATGTCATTCGTTATCCGGACCGATATGTGGGACCGCCGCAGCGCGCCCATGGGGGTATTGCTGTTGGGTCGCTTCTTTGTCCGGTGCGTGCCGCTGAGGGCGGAGAGAATTGGGCCCATTTTGTGAGTGGGCGTTTGCGGCGGCCAATACCGCTGAACAAGGACCTTGGGGTCGAGCTCGTTTTAGGTGAGCTTCATGAGGTAAGCGTGGCGGACGAGGACGGCCTGGCGATGACGGGCACGGTTCGTTTGCAGGCGGGAGACTTTGCGCCTGAGACCTTTATTCAGGAAGCGCCGGAAGAGCTGCGAGGTCACCTTGAGGAGATGGCGCCGCTCGCCAATGCGCCGCTGGCGGGGCCGTCATTGATTTCTCAATCGTCGGCCTATCAGGACAAAACCTCGCGCGGAGGCATAAATGGTTGTTACGGGTGTTCTGAGCAGTCTCATGCCCTGCGCCATAAAATGTATCGTACGGCTGGCTCTGACATTGTGTCCCAGTTTTTACCTGAGCCCGTTCATTTTGATGATCAGGGGCGACTGGATACGGGCATCATTGCCGCGGTGACCGATTGTCCCAATCTTTGGGTCCTGATGGCGCAGCATGCCGATCTCGGCGCGGCGCTGCAGGCCGAGGAGGGCAGGATTTGGATTACCGGTACGCATTCGGTGCATTATCTCAGGGTGCCGGGACGGCAGAAAGAATTCAGGGTTGTCACTCGTATTCTTTCTCAGGAGGGGCGCAAGGGCCTGACGACCGCGGCGCTTTTTGATTTGGACGGGACGCTCTATGCGGTCGCGGAAGCGGTGTCGATCCTGATCGATGTGCCACCAGAAATGATGTGAACAAATAAACCGAAGGAGAGGGAATATGATTCAGGCGGACTTATCGGGCTATGTGGCCGCGGTGACCGGGGCGTCGAGTGGATTTGGGCAAGCGATTTCAAAAACACTTGGACGGGCAGGGGCGCATGTTTTCATGTGCGGGCGGACTGCCGGTGCCCTTGAGGCAACCAGAGCGGAAATTGAGGAGGCTGGCGGCGAGGCCTCCATTGCAACGTTCGATATTCGTGATCTGGACGCTCTGAACAAATTCGTTCGCGATGCGGGCGCTCTGAAGGGGCGTCTGGATATCATGGTCAACAACGCGGGGCTCGGCTACAACAAGCCCATTACAGAGGGCAATCCCGATGAGTGGCGGGAGATGCTGGAGGTGAACGTTCTTTCCCTTCTGCAAGGCTGCAAGAGCGCGGTAGAGGTTATGCGTGAGACCAAATCTGAAGGGCGGATTATCAATATTTCCAGCACATCGACCCTGCGCCGGGATTCAGGCGTTTACGGTGCGACCAAATATGCCGTCAATAACATCAACAGTACGCTGCGCCAGGAGCTTGAGGATGACACAATCCGGGTGACGGCGATCAAGCCAGGTGTGTTTGTGACGAATTTTGTGCGCAACCTTCAGCCTGAAATGGTCAAGGGCATGATGGAGATGGTGGGCATGGGAGATGTCCAGCCCGACAATGAAGGCAAGTTTTCCAGCAACGTTCTGCAGGAGTTTCAAAAGAAAATGGGCAACATCGCCGGGGATCCGCAAGCTGTTGCAGACGTGGTGCTCTATGTGGCGAGCCTGCCGGTCAGCGTCAATGTGGAAGAGCTGGTTATCCGGCCTCCAAAGTCGATGACGATCTAGACAAAGGAAAGAGCGCTTCGGGGCTGAAGCGCTCTTTTTTTGCCATGGGGGGAAGTGGTGACCTAGGAGGCCTTGCCTTTCAAACCCGGGATCAGGGAAGGGGTTGTTTTGCGATAATTGCGGTAGTCATCCCCCAGATCGTCGACCAGTGTTTTTTCTTCATAATGAACACCGATCACGACATAGACGGTCATGACCAGGTTGAAGAAAAGGCGATTAACGGTGAGGTCCGGTGCGGCCCAAAGGGCGAAGAGCACAGAGGTCATCATTGGGTGCCGCACGAATTTATAGAGGAGGGGCGTGGTGAAAGTGACGTCCTTGTTGTCCAGGGCGCGGATGTTTTTCCATGCCTGTTGCAGGCCAAACAGGTGGAAATGATTGATGAGGAAGGTTGTGAAGAGAACCATGGCCCAGCCAAAGGCATAGGCTGCCAAGAGGATGCTCCCGAGCATTGTTCCCGATGTCGTCCATAAGACGCCTTCAACAGGCACCCAGAAGAGGACTAATATTGCCGTCATCAGCGCGACAAAAACCAGATAGGTCGACCGTTCGACTACAGCCGGGACGTAACGGGTCCACCACTTCTTGAAAGTGTTGGAGGCCATGATCGTGTGCTGGGAACCCCATAGGGCAAGCAGGCCCAGGTTCCAGACCAAGGCAAGCGGTGTGGATAGCTGCGGGGCAAGGGGCGAGGCGGCGTTGATGGAGTAGGGAACAAAGAGATCGCCCACAAAGCAGATCAAATAGACCAGTGTGGCGACCCCCAGGAAATAGCACGCGATGCTGTAAATCATTGCGGAAATGCGGGACATATTGATTTCTCCTAAGCGGCGATGAGGGGGGATTGGTGTGAGCCTTGGCGAGGACGATGTTTTTTCATCGTCCCGCGCCATTGCGCTCATTCATTCAGGCGGCCTCATCGGTCTGATTTGCCATGGCATGGACATCAGCTGCGGTTAGGCAGTGGCCGCCAATGGCCCAGTCGCCTTGTTCGACTTCGTTAATCCGAACCCAGGTGACCTGGCGAAGGGCTTCGCCTTCGATTGCAACCATTGTCTCGGTGACTTTTTTGACAATGTCTTGCTTTTGCTCAGGGGTAAAAACGTCTTTGATTACGTCGATGGTAACGAGTGGCATGATTTATCTCCTTAGTGTTATGTGCCGGATCATCCGGCGACGGAGGAGTTATGCCCCTGCCTGACCCAGGTTTGAAGTTCACGGACTGAAGCAAACCACTACAGAAGTTGTAGTAGCGCACTACAAATTCTGTATAATTCGCCGCATCTCAAGAAGGGGAGATCATTTCGATGCAATATCATCAGTTTTGCCCGATCGCGAAAGCGACGGAAATCCTGGGTGAAAAATGGACCATTCTGCTGCTTCGTGAGATTTTGATGGGCGGGAGGCGCTTCAATGTCATCCAGCGGGGGCTGGGGGATATCTCTCCTGCCTTACTGACGAGCCGGCTGAAATCCCTGGAGGAACATGGTCTGTTGGTGAAGCGGAAGATATCCGGACAAAGAGGGTATGAGTATTATCCTACCGAAGCCTGCGAAAAGCTTCAGCCAGTGATTATTGCGCTGGGTGAATGGGGGCTTTGCCACGCTCGCCATACGATCCTGGACGACGACTTCGATGTGGATTTTCTGATGCTTTACTTGGAACGGAGTATCGATCCGACAAAATTGATCGGGGATACTACGGTCGTCAAATTCCATTTCACGGACCTGAAGGAGCAGTCTGATTACTGGTTGATGGTGGAAGGTGACCGGGTTGAATTGTGCTTGAAAGACCCCGGGCGGGATATTGACGTTTATTTTTCCTCTACGGTCCGCACCTTGTCGGATGTGTGGATGGGCGACAGAACTTATCGCGATGCCATGAAGGCAGGGGATCTGGATGTTCAGGGGGAGGTTGCCCTGACCAGGAATATTAGTGCCTGGCTGCGACCAAGTATCTACGTCGACGCGCCGCGCGCGCCGATGCCTCAGCAATCAGGCGATGTGGTGGAACTTCACCCCAGGGGGTAAAATCTTTGCCCGCCTTTTAGCGTCGCCAAAAGATCGGCAGGAAGATCACATAAACGGAATAGACTTCCAGTCGGCCGATGAGCATGCCCGCAGAGAGCAGCCATTTGGCGGGACTGTTGATGTCGTGGAAAGTGCCCGCAGGGCCCACAATCGGGCCCATTCCCGGGCCGACGTTTGAAATGGCGGTAGCGGCCGAGGACAGTGCCGTGACCATGTCAAGACCGGCTCCCATCAGGGCAATGGCCAGCAAACTGTAGGTGATGGCAAAGAGGAAGACGAAACCCATCACCGAGGAAACGATGTCTTCGCTGATGGCCTTTTTATTGTAATGCGGGACAAAGACGCCGCTTGGGTAAATCATGCGGCGCAAGATGGTGTGACTGGCGGAGAAGAGGATCTGGAAACGGAAGACTTTCATGCCGCAGGCGGTGGAACCGGCGCAGCCGCCGACAAACATCAGGAAGAATAAGAGGCCGATTGGGAAAGTGCCCCAGAGGGAGAAATCACCCGAGGTGTAGCCCGTGCCCGTCATAATCGAGGTGACTGTAAAGGCAGCCTTGCGCAGGGCAAAGTCAGTGGAAAACTCCTTCATGAAGACCAGCCAGGCGGTGACGCTCATGATGGCGGCGAATAGCAGGGCCAGATATCCCTGGACCTGTCTATCGCGGAAGATTGCAGCTATGTCGCCGCGCAGGGCCTTGGCGTAAAGCAGGAAGGGGATGCCGCCTGCGATCATGCCAAAGGTGATGATCACATCGATGGGCGCGCTGCCAAAATGGCCGACAGAGTTGTCTGATGTCGAAAAGCCGCCGGTGGCGATGGTTGTCATGGCGTGGACGGTGGCCTCAAGAGGGCTCATCCCGGCACCATAAAGCGCGGCGCCGCAAAGAACGGTCATGCCCACATAGATGGCGACAATGATGGCGGCGATCGCAATGGCGCCAGAGCGGTCGGAAGATGAGGTGTCGAAGGCCTCAACCTTGAAGAGCTGCATGCCGCCGACGCGCATGAGGGGCAGGACGGAAATCGCCATGACGACAATCCCGATGCCGCCGATCCATTGCAAAATGCCGCGCCATAGGAGAAGGCCGGGGGCGAGTTCATTGAGGCCGACAATCACTGTTGAGCCCGTGGTGGTCAGGCCGGACATGGCTTCGAAATAGGCGTCCGTGAACGTCATATTGGCTTCTGAGAACATGAAGGGCATGGAGGCGAAGGCAGGCAGGACCACCCAGGCCAGGCAGGTCATGATAAAGCCGTCACGGATCGTGAAATTTGGCTCAATGCCCAGATTGCCAAAGAGGAGCGTGCCCGCGACAACGGCCGTGACCCCCGCTGAGATCATGAAGACCTTCCAGTCGGGATTGTTTTGCGAGCCATCGACCATGGCCGGAAAACACATACAAACGGCCAATACGCCCAATAGGCCACCGATAATCAGTAAAACGATGCGTGGGTTCATGGAAGAAGGGGCCCTCGGGAAAGATTCGTCTTCAGCAGAATAGTCCGTATCACCTGACAGTGCATCCTGTGTCGCGCCCCGAGACAAAGTGCGGGCGGGCGGGATTTGTAGGACTTTTGACGGCCAGCCGCAACTATGCCCGGAAATTTGCTGAAATCGGCGGTTTTTGGGGTTTCTTGGCGAGGCAGAAGGGGCGTAAGGTTTAACCTCTTAAGGATAGCGCCTTTGGACGAGGGCATGGGAGGTTTGTTGTGATGAGAGTGATGACGGCGTTTGCGATCCTGCTGTTTGGCATCGGGCTATTGAGCTGCAATGAGCCTGCGGGGGACCCGGCGGGCGCTGAAGTTGCCGCGCCCAAGGGAAAGGTGATCACCTTGATGTTCACCAACGACGTGGAAAGCGCCTATGACCCGATCCCGGCTTATTGGCTGGAAGATATTGGGCGCATTGGCGGCATTGCCGAAATGACCACCTTGATCAATTCCTTGCGCGCGTCGCAGCCCAATCCCTTTCTCTTTGATTCAGGGGATATTTTCACCGGATCTTTGGCGAAGGAAACTCATGGCGAACTCGCCTTCGAGCTGATGAACACCATGCAGTATGACGCCATGGCGATTGGCAATCATGAATTTGAGTATGGCCACGAAATTTTCGCCTGGGAGAAGAACAGGGCGGCCTTTCCCGTGCTTGGCGCGAATATGTTTTACAAAGACACCGATCATCCTTTCGCGCAGTCCTATACAATTATTGAACGAGATGGCGTCAAGATTGGCGTTGTCGGGATCATGGGCCGCGACGCGGTTTCGGCCATCATCCCCTCCTTTATTGCGCCGCTGGATGTGCGCGAGGAGGCGGCAGCGGTTCAGGCGGCCGTCGACGCGATCCGGAACGATGTCGACCTGGTGGTTTTACTCACTCATGAAGGCAAGACCGCGCCCATGCAGACTGACGCGGAAAGTGATCCGAGGCTTCAACGTGACATCGATGCGGATATTCGCCTGGCTGGCGCCGTGCGCGGCGTCGATGTTCTCTTTGGCGGGCACGCGGACGCGGGGACCCCGGAACCCGTTGTCCAGCCCAAGACGGGCACGCTGATCATGCAGACCTATGGGCAGGCCACCCATCTGGGCTATCTCCAGATCGTGCTTGATGAAACCACGGGCAAGATCGAATCCTATGAGGGCAGGCTGATCCCCGTGGATGCGGACAAATATGCGCCCGATCCGGTGGTGCATGGCAAATTGCAGGAATATCGGGCGCGGTTTCCGCAGCTCTATGAAGTGGTGGGAAACTCCGATCACTACATGCCGCGGCGCTATATCGAAGAAAGCGAGGTGGGGTCCCTGTTTGCCGACATTCTGCGCGAGGCGGCGGATACTGAGATTGCCTTTGTTCATGCAGGATCACTGCGCAAAGACATTCCGGCCGGCCCATTGACCCGGGCGGACATTCTCGATGTTTATCCATTTGTGGATGACGTGCTGCTCGTTGAGTTGACCGGCCGTGAGATTATGGATGTGTTGGAGCAGAGTTTTACTCTTGAAAGGGGGCTCTTGCAGGTCTCCGGCATGGAGATCGTCTATGACCTTGCGCAGCCCCTTGGGTCCCGGCTGGTCAGCGCCAGTGTTGGCGGCGCGGCGCTTGAGCCTGGACGCGTCTATTCGATCGCCGCACCAGGGTTTCTTGCCGAAGGCGGTGATCTCTATGTGACCTTTAAGGGTAAGGAGATCCTCGGCAATGCGGGGCGCGTGTCCGATCTTGTCATCGCGCAGGCCGAGGCCCGGGATGTGTTGACCTCGCCGGCCCTGGGCCGCCTGCGGGAAGTGACTTCGGATGAATGAAGGGCGGAAAGAAAATTTGCGCCTGCGCTGCCGACGCTAAGCTCGCTTCGCTCACTAAGCTTACGGTCGAACCCAGGGTTCGTTCACCGATCCCCCTCATCACAAAACAAAACCGCCCGGTGGGCGGTTTGATTTTGTGGCGGAGAGGAAGGGATTCGAACCCTCGAGACGATTCCTCGCCTACTCCCTTAGCAGGGGAGCGCCTTCGACCACTCGGCCACCTCTCCA
>SBGZ01000022.1 GCA_006226415.1 Alphaproteobacteria bacterium | reverse complement strand
TTCTTTTTGTTGTTGTCAGCGGCGGCGAGATCGGCGACGCGGGGTTTCCTTAGCATCTGGACGCGGCGCTGTCAGGTTTTCTTGTTGGGGGCTGCCCTGTTTTGCGAGCTTGGGCGGCCCAACGGCGCCGCGGTCGCGGATGCGCGGCTGATCGCGCAGCTGCAACAGGCCGATGGCATCGAGCGCGTCCCTGGGGGGCTTTGGAATTTTCAAAGGGGAGGCGGCTTTCGGGCGGGGCGCTGGTGCGGCCACGGGTTTTTCTTCGGCTTTCTCTTCGTCTTTTTTTGCGGCCTTATCTTGGGCTTTTTCTGCGGCTTTTTCTGCGGCTTTTTCTTTAACCGGCAGCGCGGAAGCAGGGCTATCGGCACCAGGCTCAGAAATGTCTACGGGCGGCGGCGTTTGCCCCTTTTCCCCGTTGATGATCAGAACGTCTTCATACATGCGGCGCGCCTCACGGGCGCTTGGCGCCTCCAGCATATTGACCACTGGCCAGCCTTTACGGTCGATCAGACGGCGGCGCCAGTTGCCCGCCTCAAAGGCAACCAACAGATTGCCGGCGATAAAGATGCCAATAAGCGCATAGATCGGCAGGTGGAGAAGAAGGCCCAATGCCAGGATCAAGGCATTGCCAAGCAGCAAGGCCAAGAAGCTTAAGATCTGACCATAAAAAAGCGGCCAGAGGATCGGCACGAAGAAAGCAAAAGGAGAAAAGCCCTCGCGGATGAATATGGGCCGCTCCCCGCGTGGCGCATCCAGCTGTGCGGGGGCTTTCAGATCGGGCGCCTGATGGACCGTATAATAGGCCATCTTCACTCTTCCTCCATCGCCCATAGGGCCAGCTGGAAATTATTCGCTTCCCAGCACGCCTTTCGTCGAAGGCACTTCATCGCCCATGCGCGGATCAATTTCGATGGCAGCGCGCAGGGCCCGCGCCAGCCCTTTAAAACAGGATTCAATGATATGGTGCGAGTTCACGCCATACAGATTTTCAACATGCAAGGTAATGCCGGCTTCCTGCGCGAACGCGTGGAACCACTCTTTAAAGAGTTCGGTGTCCATTTCGCCGATCTTGTCGCGGGCAAATTCAACCCGCCAGACCAGATAGGGCCGACCGGAAACATCGATCGCCACACGGGAGCAGGCCTCGTCCATGGGAATTTCAACATGGGCAAAACGGCGGATGCCAAGACGTTCGCCCAAGGCTTTTCGCACTGCGGCGCCGAGAACAATGCCGGTGTCTTCGGTGGTGTGATGGAAATCGATGTGCAGATCGCCTTCGGCCCGAACCTTCAAATCAATCTGAGAATGTTTTGAAAAGGTCTCGAGCATGTGATCGAGAAAGCCGATACCGGTGTCGATGTCATATTCACCGGTGCCATCCAGATCGAGCGAGACGAAAACTTCCGTCTCCCGGGTCTTTCTTTCTACAGTCGCGGTTCGCATCACTTTAATCTCACCTGCGAGCACCTTGGTCGTGGCGCCTCTTGTTTTTAAATTTCGGGCGTTTTTAGCAGTAAAGCGCGCCAGATACCAGATAATCAGGCCTGATGACTTGACCCACTGCCAAAAATGGCCAAATAGAAAGCTCAGGCGGTGCGCGCCGCTTTCCATATTCTTTCTCTTCATAACAGGAAAAGGTCAAAAAACTGTGAGCAGAACCTCATCACAAGGCCCCGAGAGCTGGCACGGCACGACCATCCTGGCGGTCCGCAAGGGCGATAAGGTGATTGTCGCCGGGGATGGCCAGGTCTCCATCGGCAATACGGTGGTCAAGGGCAAGGCAACCAAGGTGCGTCGTTTTGCGAAGGGCGATGTGGTGGCGGGCTTTGCCGGCGCCACGGCGGATGCCTTGACCTTGTTTGAGCGGCTTGAGGCCAAGCTGGAGCAGCACCCAGGGCAGCTTACCCGCGCCGCGGTGGAGCTTGCCAAAGATTGGCGTACGGATCGATTTTTGCGCCGGTTGGAGGCGATGATGATCGTGGCCGATGCGAAGGTGTCGCTGGTGCTGACCGGCAACGGCGATGTGCTGGAGCCAGATCACGGCGTGATTGGGATCGGGTCCGGCGGCAATTATGCTCTGGCGGCAGCGCGTGCCTTGATGGATACAGAATTTGACGCGCTTGAAATTGCGACCCGTGCCATGGCGATCGCGGCGGATATCTGCGTCTATACCAATAACAATCTGACGATCGAAGAGATCGCGCTTTAAACTTTTCCGTTTGAAATTTTTTTACAAGGTTTTGAGTTTTTCAGTATGACCCATTTTTCTCCCCGCGAGATTGTTTCTGAATTGGACCGCTATATTGTCGGGCAGCAAGACGCCAAGCGCGCCGTTGCCATTGCGCTGCGCAATCGTTGGCGCCGTCAGCAATTGGATGACACCTTGCGCGAAGAGGTTCTGCCAAAAAACATTCTGATGATCGGCCCAACCGGTGTCGGCAAGACAGAAATCTCGCGGCGCCTGGCACGGCTAGCGGACGCGCCTTTCGTCAAGGTGGAGGCGACGAAGTTCACGGAAGTCGGTTATGTGGGCCGCGATGTGGAACAGATTATCCGCGATATGATTGAGATCGCGATCAATATGGTGCGCACCAAGCAGCGCAAGGAGGTGACCGCCAAGGCAGAACTTTTTGCTGAAGAGCGGGTGCTGGACGCTCTGGTGGGCGCCAATGCCTCCACCTCGACCCGTGATAGTTTTCGCAAGAAGCTGCGCGACGGCGAGCTCAATGACAAAGAGATTGAAATCGAGGTGGCCGACACCTCAAGCCAGGTTTTGCCGAGCTTTGATGTTCCCGGCATGCCCGGCGCGCAGATGGGGATGCTCAACCTCAACGACATTTTTGGCAAAGCCATGGGTGGGCGCACCAAAAAGCGGCGCATGAAGGTGATCGACACCTATGACATTCTGATCGCGGAAGAATCCGACAAGTTGCTCGACGAAGAGCAAGTCGTGCAGGAAGCGATTTTTGCGGTGGAGAACAACGGCATTGTTTTCCTCGACGAGGTGGACAAGATCTGCGCCCGTTCTGAGCGCACCGGCGGTGATGTTTCCCGCGAGGGCGTGCAGCGTGACCTTCTGCCGCTCATTGAGGGCACCACCGTGGCGACCAAATATGGAGCGGTGAAAACCGACCATATTCTCTTTATCGCGAGCGGCGCCTTTCACATTGCCAAACCCTCCGATCTTTTGCCGGAGCTGCAAGGCCGCCTGCCGATCCGGGTGGAGCTGACGGCGCTGACGGAAGCCGACTTCAAGCGCATCCTGACCGAACCGGAGGCCAGCCTCATCAAGCAATATGTGGCGCTGATGGCGACCGAAGGTGTGATCCTTGAGGTCACTGAGGACGGCATTGAGCGGATCGCAGCCCTGGCGGCGCAGGTCAATGCGACGGTCGAGAATATCGGCGCGCGGCGACTGCATACCGTCATGGAGCGGGTACTGGAGGAAGTCAGCTTTACGGCCGCGGATCGTGGCGGCGAGACGGTTGTGGTGGATGCGGGCTTTGTCGACACCAATATTGGCGACCTGGCTCGGAACGTGGATCTCAGCCGGTTTATTCTTTAAATAAATTCACCAAAAGAGCCTGACCCCGAAGTTGGTACCACTTTTGGGGTCAGCCACTTTTCATGACTTTTTGAGGAAAACGTAGAGAGCGCCCGCGCCGCCATGGCGGGGATGGGCTTCCTGTACCGAGAAAATGCGCTCGCGCAGCGGCGATTGCCGGAGCCACAGAGGGACCTGCGCTTTCAAGACCCCCTCGCCGCGCCCGTCAAACACATCACGCGGCTCGTCCTCCCAGAAATGCCCGGCGCGGCCTTTGCGCCCCTTGCCCGTAATCACCAGCACCACCCGGCGGCCATGAGCGCTGGCCGACAAGAGATAGCGAATAAGCGCATCGTGGGCTTCGGCCTGGCTCATCCCATGAAGATCGATACGCCCGTCCACCTCGATCTTGCCGCGGCGCACGCGTTGGGCGGAGCTGCGGTCGAGGTTTGACAAATCCTGAGGCGGCGGGGGCGGCGGGGC
Organism: Alphaproteobacteria bacterium; assembly: GCA_006226415.1. Taxonomy (GTDB): domain Bacteria; phylum Pseudomonadota; class Alphaproteobacteria; order M2410; family M2410; genus M2410. The sequence continues at coordinate 72,237 of SBGZ01000022.1, read as the reverse complement.
TTTGGGCGGTGTCATCTGAGGCGCGGCAGGCTCGGGGCGCGAGTGTTTTTTGTCTGTTTGCCGGAGCGGTTTGGAAGTTTCGCCTGCCTCTCGCTCGGAGAGGCGGTTTTGACCGGGCTTGATGGGGCTCGTGCCGCGCATGGCGAGGCGCCAAAGCCGCTCCTCCTCCGGGGTCAGCCGGCGGCTCATGGGGCGGCAGCCTCGCTTGCTACCAAAGCCTCCTCATAGGCCCGGGCCGCAAAGCGCGGCACCAGAAGCACAAATCGACCGGGCGCGTTTTGAACGCCGGCGCGGGCGCCCGCCCCGTCTCCGGAGCCAAAGAAAATATCGCCGCGCGCCGGACCCCGGATCGCACCGCCGGTATCCTGCGCCACCATGAGATGATGAAATGGTTTGCCAGGTGTTTCACCGGTTTCTGGATCTGGCAAGGCCCCTTCCAGAGTCTCAGAGGTTTCAATCCACACTGGCAAGCCGAGGGCGTGGAACTTGCGGTCGACGGCAAGCGAGCGCAAGGGCGTTAAATCGATCCCCGCGGCGCCCGGGGGTCCGAGCTCAGGATTTTCAATCGGCACCTCGCGGAAGAAAATATAGGAGGCATTTTCCTGCATCAGCGCCGCGGCGCCGTTCCCCTCATGATCTTTCAACCAGGCGCGGATGGCCTCCATGGACATATCTTCACGGGCGATTTCGCCGCGCCGAATGAGCGGGCCGCCGATGGCGGTGTAAGGATGCCCGTTCTGACCATCGTAGTTGACGCGCATATCGCTGCCATCGGTGAGGTGCACACGCGCAGAACCTTGGATGTGCGTAAAGAAAGCGTCGATGGGGTCTGCCAGAAAGACAAGTGGCTCACCCTTGTCGCCGAGCCCACCGGCTTCAATCTCGGCGCGGGCCTCATAGGGTTTCAGACGTCCGGCGCTAACGCGGCCAGCGATACGCTGACCTTTGAGCTCTTTTCGAAAATCGCCAAGCTCAACATGCACCAGATCATCGGGACGTCTTAAGAGCGGCGCGCTGAAAAGTTCTGTTTCTTCGCGGGACCCTTCCAACACCGGTTCATAGTAACCGGTAAAAATGTTTTCCTTTGGATCAGCGCCTGTTATTTGGAAAGGAACAAAGGTGCTTTCGAGGAAACTACGGGCAGCCCCAAAATCCTCGACCTCGACAATTTCCTCCGCATGCTGACAAATATCCTGCCAATCTTCTCCGCGACCGGCGATCAGAACATTGGTTCCTGGAAACAGGTGATCGGAGATTGGGCTGCGGCCTTTGGCAATTAATCTGGGGCAGGTCCGCAGAAAGGTTTGCACGGCGGCTCCCAAGTCATCCTCCTGCCAGCCGGCAAGATCTTTGTAAGAGACTTCGGTAAAGCGGATGGGTCTTAGATCAGGCTTTGCCGGCACCAGGCGCGGCAACCAGACGAGTAAGGCCCACAAGACAAACCCAAGGGCCGCCAGTCCCGTGCTTAAGAGAACAAATGCGCGGCCCCTGCCTGTCACGTCCTATTTTCGTCCTCTATCAAGGTGTAACCTGATTTCTGGCCGATTTCTGGCGTTAACCAGAGGCCGTCGCAGAAAGTTTCCAGTTGGGGTCATTGCTTTTGACATCGCGGGAAAATGTCCAGATGTCCGCGACTTTGTAAACCTGCGTTGGGTCGCCTTCGATGACAGCCCCTTCTGAGTTTTTCGTCAGGGATATGAGTTCAGAAACAAACCGCACCGTCACTTCGGCAATACGGCCGGTCAGGCTCGCCTCGGTCAGCTTAGCTTCGTTGATGCCGATAAAGGTTGTTTCCACCGTTTCTCCGCGCGACTTGCGGTCATCAATCACCCCGGTGAAGCTTGCAAAGACCTCGGGGGTCAAAAGCGGCTTTAAGGCCTTCTTGTCGTCTGTGGCAAAGGCACCGACGATCATTTCGTAGGCCCCTTTGGCGCCACTCAGGAAGGTGCCGGGATCAAAGCGGCGATCCGCCATCTGGATATCAGACAGTCCCTGCGCGAGTTCGCTTCCCGGCTCGGCGAAATCTTCGATCGACGCAGGTTCAGCCGCCGAGGGCGCATCCGCCACGGGCGCGGGCGCCAGGGTTCCTGGTGTTGGGGCCGCCTCGCGGCGGCGATGAACAGTTTGGGCGCGCTCTTCTTCGTTGCCGGTTTTGCGGCCCAGGACACTGCGCAATGCCACCAGAACAATGACAGCAACGGTGCCAAGAATGACAAATTCAAAAAAGCTGGCGGTTTCACTCATAAAACACTCTCAATCAACACCGATTATGGCAATGGGGCGAAATTTCCTTCGCAATTTCATCCTGGGCTCCCTATGTGTTGGGTGGAAGCCGGATGGACTTGCCGCTTCGGGAGCCTAACTTATCTGCGCGGTACATGCCATGACATTGACTTGGCGCGGATCTTTCTGGTCCCAGAAGGGCTATCCATCCATACTTAGAATTGCCTTGCCCTCGTTGCAAGGGAAGGGACCCGATATTGCGATGGGAATGATACTTTTTCTTCTGTTTCTTGGTATTCCGCTGATTGAAATCGGCCTTTTTGTCGAGGTTGGCGGCGCGATTGGATTGGGGCCGACGCTGCTGGTCGTCATCGGGACTGCTGTGATGGGGTCCTGGCTATTGCGCGCGCAGGGCCTGGCGACCTATCGGCAGGCACAAAAAGACATGTCCGATGGCATGTTGCCGGTTGATCAGGTGGTGCACGGGTTGTTTCTGGTGGTCGCGGGCGTCTTGCTGCTGACCCCTGGATTTCTGACAGATACGCTAGGGTTTTTGCTGTTTGTGCCGCCCATCCGCCTGGCGCTGGGGCGCTCAATTTTGAAATATATTGCCCGACATGGGGAAGTTCAGGTGAAGACATACCGCTCGCGGAGAGACTCCACAGATAGCCAGACCACCATTATCGAAGGCGAGATCATCGACCCAAATGACCCCCGATAAGGAGTGAAATGGCAAGAAACCAGCGGTTTATTTACCCAATTTGAGCGTCATGCTTGTTTCTTGGGCCCAGACATGATAGCCAGCCCAGCTGATGGGTGTCCCCAAACTGGTCGACACCCCTTTTGAATTTAAAGACAAGATTTTAAGGGTATCTACTCCATGACCGATATCGATAGCGGGGCAGCTCAGGGTAACAATGGCGCAGCCAATCCGGAAGACGCACCTCAGTTCCGTGTGCTCGCGCAGTACATCAAAGACCTTTCCTTCGAAAACCCCGGCGCACCGGGCTCACTTCGCAAGAGCGACGAACAGCCCAAGACCGATGTTTCCATCGACGTCCAGGCCCGCCGTGGCTCAGAAGACGAATATGAAGCTGAAATTAAGCTCACTGTCAGTTCCAAGCGCGGTGAAGAAGTTCTCTTCATCGTTGAGCTCGTCTATGCCGGCGTCTTTGTGATCAAAAACGTACCGGAAGAAAGCATCCAGCCAGTACTCCTCATCGAGTGCCCGCGGATCCTGTTCCCGTTTGCTCGCAACATTCTGGCCAATGTGGCCCGCGATGGCGGCTTCCCGCCGCTGATGCTCGACCCGATCGACTTTGCCACGCTTTATCGTCAGCAGCTTGCTGCGGCACAGGCAGAAGCCGGCCAGGCCTAAGGCGCGTTCTATTCCTGATTGGAATTAAAAGCTTTATTGAGGCGTCGATCCCCACACGGGGTCGGCGCCTAATTCTTTTTCGACAAAGGCGCGATGGGCTTGCAGGTCTTCGTCGCTCAGCCGGGATGGCAAAGGATTTGGCCGTTCCATGCGAGATTTGGTTTGCGCCGCATCGCTGCTGGAGGACGACACCTTATTGGCGCTCCCCCCCGTTGACAGGACAAGATCGGGCTGGCGGCCACCGGTCAGTTCCAGATAGACCTCTGCCAGCAAATAAGAGTCGATCAGCGCGCCGTGAAGTTCACGGTTGGAGGCATCAATCTCAAACCGGCGACAAAGTGCGTCGAGTGAGTTTTGCGCGCCGGGATATTTTTTGCGGGCGATGAGCAGGGTGTCGATGGCCTGCTCCATGGGCAGTTCGTCGCGCCCCAGCCAGCTCAGCTCGGCATTTAAAAATTTCATGTCGAAGGCGGCATTGTGAATGACCAAAGGCGAGGCCCCGATAAATTCGAGAAAACCTTCAGCGACCTCCGCAAACTTGGGTTTGTCCGCCAGAAATTCTTCAGACAGGCCATGTACCTTGAAGGCGCTTTCGGGCATGTCACGTTCCGGATTGATGTAGACGTGATATTCCTGGCCCGTCGGCATGCGGTTGATGAGTTCCAGGCAGCCGATTTCCACCAGGCGGTCGCCTGTGAACGGATCAAATCCCGTGGTTTCCGTATCGAGTACGACTTCGCGCATAATTGAAAAGCGCGCCTTTCCCTCAAATGTCCCTGTTCAGCGACCGGCTTTGCGCTCTTGCCAAACCTTGCCGGGCCGATCTTTCAAGCTTTCAACAATTTCCTTCACCTTGTCAAAAGCAAAGGCGAGGCCCTTGGAGCTATCCACAATAAAGTCCGCTTTGCTACGCTTTTCAGCATCCGGCATTTGCTTGGCGAGGATCGCCTCAAATTTTTCTTCCGTCATGTCCGGGCGCGCCAGGACACGTTCTCTTTGAAGCTCCGGCGGCGCGGAGACCACGACTGTCACATCCACACGGGCCTCACCACCGGTTTCAAAAAGAAGCGGTATGTCGAGAACCACCATAGGCGCACCGGCAGCTTCGGCCTTTGTCAAAAAATTCATCTGCGCTGCGCCGACAAGAGGGTGCACAATCGTTTCCAGCTTTTTCAAAGCCGCTGGATTGCCGACAACTTCTTTTGAAAGCGCCGCACGGTCAACCGCGCCTTCCTTGACGGCGGCCGGGAAAGCCTCGGCGATCGGTTGGACCGCCGTGCCGCCTTTGGCGTAGAGGGCATGCACCGCCGCGTCGGCGTCATAGACGGGTACGCCCAGCTCTTGAAACATCTTGGCGGTTTCTGATTTTCCCATGCCGATAGAACCGGTCAGGCCGATGAGCAACATGTCTCAGTGTTCCTTTAAATCGTCGATTATCCTTAGGCGCAGATCTTCTGTCACCTCCGGCACCGCGCCAAACCAGGCCTCAAAGCCGGGACGTGCCTGATGCAGGAGCATACCCAGGCCGTCGAGGGTGTCGTGTCCAAGAGCTTTTGCCTGCTTAAGCATTTCCGTTTCAAGCGGCACATAGACAAGATCATAAACAAGGGCGCCGGGCTTTAGGCCCTCCAGAGAGATCTCAAGGGGCGGCTGAGAGACCATGCCAAGGGATGTTGTGTTGACCACGAGATCCGCTTTCCCTAAGAAACTTGCCATATCAACCAGATCCAGCGGCGTGATGGTGAAAGTATCTGTGGCAAAATGCGTGGCCAGGACACGCGCCTTATCGACGGTTCGATTAGCAAGATCCACATGGGAGAGACCAAGCTCTCTTAAACCAAAGAGCACGGCGCGGGCCGCTCCACCGGCACCAATAACAAGGGCGCGTTTGCCTGCCCAGTCCTTGCCTTTGCTCTTTAGGTGCTCGGTAAACCCAAAGGCATCCGTGTTGGAAGCCAGAACCTTGCCTTCCTTGAAAACAAGCGTATTGGCGGCGCCGATGGCCAGCGCCGCCGCGTCTTTTTCATCGGCCAGGGCAAGCGCTGCTTCCTTGTGGGGAATAGTGACGTTGACGCCGGCAAAGTCTTGATCCACAAGCTCGCGAATGCGCGCTTCAAATGTGCCCGGCTCTATGGCTATCTTTTCGTAGGTGCCATTAATGCCAAAAGACTTAAGCCAGCTTTCGTGAATAAGCGGCGACCTTGAGTGAGCGATAGGCCAGCCGACCACACCTGCTTTAATGGTTTTCGTCATAAGGGAAGGCTCCCATATCGGCGCAAAAGATCCAAGAGCTCAATAAGTGGCAGGCCCAGAATGGAGAAAAAATCTCCCTCAATCTTATCAAAGAGCTGCGCGCCCTCTTCTTCCAGGAAATAAGCGCCGACGGAACTCATGAGCTTATCGCCATTTCGCTCTTTATACTGATCGATGAATTCAGAAGATAGCTGACGCATGGTTAGTTTAGGGCTTGCCAGATGGCGCCAGATCGGCTCGTTCCGCCGTGCAACCACGCATGCCGTCAAGAGCGTATGGGTTTTGCCGGATAAAAACTCAAGATGTTCCGTCACACCTTCCATGGAGGCGGGTTTGTCCAAGAGGCAGCCTTCGCAATCGAGCACCTGATCGGCGCCGATCACCAAGGCGTCAGGAAAGCGGCGCGAAAGGCTGAGAGCTTTCATTTCAGCCAGCGCGTCTGCGAGCGCGCGGGCACTTGCTCCTTGCGCCTTTAGACTGAGCTTGAGTTCTTCCTCATCGACGGAAGGGCTGAGCGCCCGAAATGTGACGCCCGCATTTGTCAAAAGTCGGGCGCGGACCTGGCTTTGCGATGCGAGAATGATTTCAGATGCCGTCATTTACCATTGTTACCTGTCAGGACAGACTTATGATCTGTGTAAAGATTATAAATGGCTGCGGCGGTTTCCTCGACAGAGCGCCGGGAAACATCGATCACCGGCCATTCCTGACGAGCAAAAAGTTTGCGAGCCGTCATGGTCTCCTGGCGAACGGCCTCATAGTCCACATAGTCTGTGTCGGGGTCCTGGTTGAGAAACAGGAGCCGGTTGCGGCGAATCTGGATAAGCCGGTCCGGATTGGTGGACAGGCCGACGATCAGAGGATTTTTCAAGGTTTCCAGATTATCGGGAAGCGGAATATTGGGGACAAGTGGCACATTGGCAGCCTTGATGCCCCGATTGGCGAGATAAATACAGGTTGGGGTCTTGGAGGTGCGGCTCACACCGACCAGAACGACATCCGCGTTTTCGAGATCGCCTGCCAGCTGCCCATCGTCATGGGCCATGGTAAAGGCGAGCGCTTCCATGCGCCGGAAGTATTCGGCCGTCATTTCGTGTTGGCCGCCGGGCTTGTGGGTGAGCTCCGTGCCCAGGAAATTTCCGAGGGTCCCAAGGATCGAATCCAGAACCGACAGATGCGGTATGGATTGGGCCCGGCAGAAGTCCTCCAGCTGGTCGCGCAGATCCGTGCTCATGAGGGTAAAAAAGACAAGGCCCGGGTATCTTTCGATCTGAGTCAGGGCGCGCTCAAGCTGCCGGTTGGATCGCACCAGGGCATAGACGTGTTCGATCGGCTCCACATTGGCAAACTGGGCGCAGGCGGCCCGCGCCATGGAATTGAGGGTTTCGCCGGTGGCATCTGAAACCAGGTGGAGGTGGAAGGTTTTAGGCGTCTTGCTGGGCGACATCTGACTTATCTAGGGGCCGGGTCTCTTGGTTGAGACTGTGGAAAACTTCGTTTAACGGGGATAACTGCTTTTTTCCGGGAGGTCGAGAAAATGCATGCCCGCTGAGAGGTTTTCTGTGATGCGGGTTATGGGGGGGTGGATGATTTTTGGCCTGCGGTGTGGAAAGGGTTGAGACAGTGCCCATATGGTTAACAGATGGTTAATTATCCACAGGACTCACAAGCCGTGATCCCCTTAAGACAGGCCAGGGTATGACTTTTTGGGGTCAATTTTTCCCCAATTTTCGCGATTTTGATTATGCGGGTCCGCCAAAGTCCTACTTCTGTGGATAAGTTGGGGATAAAAAATAATCCCTGGGATTCATGGCACCAACTACAACAACATCCTATTTATTTAATAGTATAAGAAAGAAAAAATGTGGGTTAGAAAGCCCTTCCCTTCCAGTTCTTAAAAAATCTCCCCTTTGGCAGGAAAATCCATGTCTCAAAGCGAAAAGCTTCTTCTTCAGGCCCTTGCTGGTAAGGCAGGCCCACGTCCCCCCATCTGGATGATGCGTCAGGCCGGACGATTTTTGCCTGAATACAGGGAAGTGCGGGCTACCACCTCGAGTTTTCTGGAATTTTGCTATACGCCCGAAAAGGCTATTGAGGTGACTTTGCAGCCCATCCGGCGGTTTGGCTTTGATGCCTCGATCATGTTTGCCGATATTCTGGTGATCCCGGACGCACTGGGGCAAAAGGTGGCGTTTGAGGAGAACGTGGGCCCGGTTTTGGAGCCGGTTGGTGATGGCGGAGCGGTTGCCCGGCTTTCGATGGACAAACTGCATGAGCATCTGGCGCCGGTCTATGAGACCTTGAAGGGGCTTTCCGGGGCCCTGCCCTCTGATGTGACCTTGATCGGCTTTGCCGGGGCGCCCTGGACGGTGGCGACCTATATGGTGGGGGGCAAAGGTTCACCCACTCAGGCGGCGGCGCGGCTTTTGGCCTACCGCGAGCCGGAGACTTTTCAGGCGCTGATTGACCTTCTGGTGGAGGCCACGGCGAGCTATCTGATTGCCCAGGTGGAAGCCGGGGCGGAAGTTTTGCAGCTCTTTGATACCTGGGCCGGGTCGCTGGCTCCTACCGAGTTTGAAAAATGGTGTGTGGCGCCCACAAAAAGGATTGTGGAAGCGGTGCGCGCGGTTCATCCGGATGTGCCGATCATCGGATTTCCCAAAGGGGTGGGGTCAAAAGCGATTGGTTTTCTGCGGGCAACCGGGGTTCAGGGGATCAGCGTCGATACGGGAACGGATATGGCCTGGGCGCGGCAGGAACTATCACCCTTGGCCACCGTGCAAGGTAATTTAGATCCGCTCGCCCTTGTCGCCGGGGGCGCGGCGCTCGACCGGGCAACCGATGAGCTTCTGGAGGGTTTTGCGGGTAAGCCTTATATTTTCAATCTGGGCCACGGGATTGAAAAAGAAACGCCGCCGGACCATGTGGCGCAGGTGGTGCGCAGAGTTCAGGCATGAGCGACATGTCTGAAATATCCGGGGCTGAAAAATCCGGGGCTGAAAGGCATGAAACGGGGCCGAAGCGCCTGGCGGTCGTCTTGTTTAACCTCGGCGGCCCTGACAATTTGGATGCGGTTCAGCCTTTCTTGAAGAACCTTTTTTCAGATCCCGCGATTATCGGCGCGCCCTGGCCTATTCGGGCCCTTTTGGCGCGTTACATCTCCGCCAGACGGGCGCCCACAACCCGGGAAATCTATGGCCAGATGGGCGATAAGTCCCCCATCCTGGAACTGACGGAAGATCAGGCGAAGGTTTTGCGGTTGCAGCTTTTGCAGGACCCGGAGCTGGGTTTGGAGGCGGCGGAAGTCTTTGTCGTCATGCGCTACTGGCATCCCTTTGCCCAGGAAATGGTGGAGAAGGTGAAAGCCTTTGGCCCGGACCAGATTGTTCTCTTGCCGCTCTATCCGCAGTTTTCAACCACTACCAGCCGTTCATCGATCCGGGACTGGAAGCTTTTTGCCACCAAGGCCGGTCTCACGGCGCCGACGGTAAGCCTGTGCTGTTATCCGCAGGAAGCCTCTTTTGTGGCATCGCATGTGGATCTCCTGCGCAAGGAGCTTGATCAGTTTGGCTCTGAGACGCCAGTGCGGGTGCTGTTTTCGGCGCATGGTTTGCCGCAGTCGATTATTGACAAAGGAGACCCTTACCAGTGGCAGGTGGAGCAAACGGTCGCGGCGGTGGTTGAAGGGCTCGGACGGGAGGATCTTGACTACAGCATTTGCTATCAAAGCCGGGTGACGCCGCAAAAATGGATTGGGCCTTCCACTGAAGAGGAAATCGCGCGGGCGGGAAGCGACGGCAAAAATGTCGTATTGACGCCGATTGCCTTTGTTTCGGAGCACTCTGAGACCCTGGTTGAGCTCGATATTGAATATGCCGAGCTGGCAACGAAAAAGGGTGTGCCGGTCTATAAACGGGTTCCGGCCCTGGGGGTCCATTACAAATTCATGGATAGTTTGGCCAGCCTGACCCGGGATCTGGTTTTAAACCGCTGCGGCCAGGCGATTTGTTCGAACACCGGTAAGCGGCTCTGTCCCGGTCAATTTTCCCAATGTCCCATGACAGCAATACAGGAAGGGCTTGAAATCGATGGGTGATCTTTATCTTTGGATCAAGGCGGTTCACGTCATTGCTGTGATTTCCTGGATGGCGGGCATGCTCTATTTGCCGCGGCTTTTTGTCTATCATGTGGGAGTTGCGCCAGGCAGCGAGGCCTCGGAAACCTTCAAGGTGATGGAGCGCAGGCTCCTGAAGGTCATCATCAATCCGGCCATGATCGTGGCCTGGGCCTGCGGGCTCACCATGCTGTATTTGGGGACATTTGGCGCCTGGATCTGGGTAAAATTTGCCCTTGTGACGGTGCTTTCCGGTGTGCATGGCCATTTTGTCAAACTACAGCGCGAGTTTCAGCGGGATGAAAACACCCGGCCGGCCAAATATTTCCGGATATTGAATGAGGTTCCGACCCTGATCATGATCTTTGTGGTGATCCTGGTGATCCTCAAACCCTTCTGAGGGGGGCCGCGAGACGGCTGTTTGCATTTTGTTCGGCTTGTGGTATGGAGATGTTTCTAACCAAGCTCCTTCCAAAAGACTGAAGCCGATCCACTTTAACCGCTCTGACGGGCGCGATCCGGCATCCACTCTTTGAAAAAAGCGAGCTCTTTCCCTCCCTCGGGCACTCCAGCTGCCCCTTTTCAGAATGTTTCAAATGATGCGCAAGCGGTTCTCCCAAATTGGACCTGCCTGCCGCAAGAGCCAAAATAAGGACGCCTCGTCATGTCGAATTCTGTGACGTTACATGAGCTGAAATCCAAATCTCCGACCGATCTTCTGGCTTTTGCCGAGAAACATGAGGTGGAAAATGCCTCCACCATGCGCAAGCAGGAGCTGATGTTTGCCATCCTCAAGCAATTGGCGGAAGAGGATGTGGAGATTACCGGCGGCGGGGTTCTGGAGGTTTTGCAGGACGGGTTTGGATTTTTGCGCTCACCGGAAGCCAATTATCTTCCGGGGCCTGACGACATCTATGTGAGCCCGAGCCAGATCCGGCGGTTCTCCCTGCGCACGGGGGATACGGTGGACGGTCAGATCCGCTCGCCGAAGGATGGGGAGCGCTATTTTGCGCTTCTGAAAGTCAATACGATCAATTTTGAAGATCCGGAGAAGATGCGCCACAAGGTGCATTTCGACAATCTGACGCCGCTTTATCCCGATGAGCGGCTGAAAATGGAAGTGGAAGACCCGACCATCAAAGACCGTTCGTCGCGGGTGATGGATCTGGTGGCACCGCTAGGCAAGGGTCAGCGCGGGCTGATTGTGGCACCGCCGCGGACCGGTAAGACGGTTCTGTTGCAGAACATTGCCCATTCCATCGCGGCCAATCATCCGGAGTGCTATCTCATCGTTCTGCTGATTGATGAACGACCGGAAGAAGTGACCGACATGCAGCGCTCGGTGAAGGGGGAAGTGATTTCCTCGACCTTTGACGAGCCGGCGGTTCGTCACGTGCAGGTGGCGGAAATGGTTATCGAGAAAGCCAAGCGCCTGGTGGAACATGGACGCGATGTGGTGATCTTGCTCGATTCCATTACGCGTCTTGGCCGGGCTTACAACACAGTTGTACCGTCCTCGGGCAAGGTGCTGACCGGCGGTGTGGACGCCAATGCCCTGCAACGGCCGAAGCGGTTTTTCGGCGCGGCGCGGAATATTGAAGAAGGCGGGTCGCTCACCATCATCGCCACGGCGCTCATTGATACAGGCAGCCGGATGGATGAAGTGATCTTTGAAGAGTTCAAGGGCACCGGTAACTCAGAAATTATTCTCGACCGCAAGGTGGCCGACAAACGGGTCTTCCCGGCGATCGACATCACCCGGTCGGGCACCCGGAAGGAAGATCTTCTGGTCGATCCGGGGACCTTGTCGAAGATGTATGTGCTGCGGCGTATCCTCAACCCCATGGGCACGGTCGATGCCATGGAGTTCCTGCTTGATAAACTCAGACAGACCAAAACCAATTCAGAGTTCTTTGACTCGATGAATACATAAGTTCCTTAAACGCGGGACGTGGGTTTTCTCATGAGCGACAATCAGATTTTGCAGGGCGATAGCCTTGAAATCATGAAGTCCATGGAGACGAGTTCCATCGACTGTGTGATCGTTGATCCGCCCTATGCGGGCTTCAACCTTGGTCGCGGCCCGAGACAATATTGGGCAAGTTTTAAACCGTTCTTTGACGAAATGGTGCGGGTTGCTAAAGACCCGAAACGGATCTGCCTTTCTCAGCCGCAAGGTCGCCAGGAGATCTTCAAGGCGCAGATGCAGTCACCGCAGTCTGTTGTGCTGCGTGATGCGTTCATCGATAAACGCGGGCGCGACGCTTTTTTCCTACTGCAAAATCCCCTGACTTCAGAGGTTGCGGATGAGGAAAACTGGCCCAGCGACATTGTGCCGAAAACCATCCATCCCAATGAGCGCAGCATCAACCAAATGGCCGTATTGGTGAAAATGATGAGCCGGCCGGGAGAGCTTGTGTTTGATCCCTTTTGCGGATCTGGTGCCATTGGCGTGGCGGCCGTACTGCTTGGACGGCGTCACCTCGGGATCGAGCTCATGGAAGACCGGGCAGATGATGCGCGGGCACGGCTTGAAGCGGCAGAGCAAGCGGCAAAGGCCCGCGGCTAGAAATCAATATCATCCCAACTGCTTGGCAGCATGATGTGATCGAACCAGGTGAATCGGATCTGTTCGTCGTCTTTGGTAAAGCCGACAACACCAAGTTTGGTTTTGTTCCAGACCGGCACCCCATAACGCGGCATTTGTTTGATCAGTTGGGACTGGACAATTGTTGCCATGCCGCGAATTTCAAGCTCCGGATTGTCCTCAGACCATTGGGCTAAAAAATCTTTGCTTTTGGCAGTGAGGTCCCGTCCGGCTGAATGCATGCGATGCTTTGGTTCGATAAAGGTCCGTATAAAGACGGCTTTGGAGCGCAGCTGCCTCATATAGCGCACGACACCGGTTGTCATGCCGACAAGCTCATCCCCGTCATAGGCAAGTGCGCAAAGCTCGCTCGCACGTTCTTCAGGTGTGACGTCTTGCGGCAGGATATTGTTTTCCGTCCACAGGTGAATGACCTCGTCGATAAAGGCGCTGTTGTCCTGACGCCAGGCATTCTTGAAATTCACATCTCCCATCAGAATCCCCCTCCAACTTTCTTCTGATGACTGAAAGTTTAACCGAGGGCGCCGAGTTTTTCTAGCTGAGCGCGCATTTGTTTGTGAATGGCGTTGATAGCCTGCAGGGGACGGATCATGACCTTGAATTCAGTAATCATACCCTCGTCATCGACGGTGATCATGTCGATGCCATTCATGTAAAGACCGTCGATGGTGGTTTCAAACTCAAGCACGGCGGTTTTATCGCCAATTACTTCCTTGATGTAAGTGAAAGGTTTTTTGTCCTTGGAGGGCTCACCCTTGGACTGACTGAAAACATTGCCAGCGGATTTTAGATACATCAGCGAAATGTCCTTGCCCTTTTGCGGGGTAAAGACGATAGGCGAGATGAAAACACAGTCGTCATGAAGCAGATCGCCCATTTCGAGCTTGCCGTGACGGGCGTCGTGAAATTTTTGAACGGTTTCGGCGATTTTGGACATGGGTGTTTCCTCCTGATTTTCAACGGAGCTTAAATCTGCGCCGAGGAACATGGAAGGCAAAATATTGTCAGGTTCTCCGGACCACGGGATCCAGGAGAACAATTTCTCACGGCACAATCACCGTGGCGCCGATGGTGTTGCGACCTTCAAGGTCGGCGTGCGCCTGGGCCACATCATCCAATTTGTAGCGCTGACCGATTTCGACTTTGACCTTGCCGCTGCCCACCACCTCGAAGAGTTCGCGGGTGCAGGTTTCAAAGTCTTCCTGGCTGGCGATGTAGTGGAAGAGCGTTGGCCGTGTCACATAGAGCGAGCCCTTTTGCGCGAGGATGCCGAGATTGACATCTGTCACCGGGCCGGAGGCATTGCCGTAGCTGACAAGCAGGCCGCGCGGCTGAAGACTGTCGAGAGAGCCGAGGAAAGTGGATTTGCCGACGGAGTCATAAACCACCGGCACGCCCTTGCCGCCGGTGATCTCCTTGACGCGGGCGGGAACGTCTTCTTTGTCGTAGAAGATGATGTGGGCGCAGCCATTGCCCAAGGCGAGTTTGGCCTTGGCCTCTGACCCCACGGTTCCGATCACCTCGGCCCCGAGTGAGGCGGCCCACTGGGTGGCGATGGTGCCCACCCCGCCGGCGGCGGCGTGGAAGAGGATCGTCTCGCCTGGCTTGACCTGGTAGCAGGAACGCAAGAGAAACTGCGCGGTCATGCCTTTCAGCATCATGGCGGCGGCAACCTCTTCGGAGATATTGTCCGGCAGTTTGGAGACCCGCGCCGCATTGGCGTTGGAGGCTTCTGCATAGGTGGGGAAAGCCGCGCCTGCGAAAGCGACCCGGTCGCCCTCTTTGAGGTGCTTGACGTCCGCGCCCACCGCTTCGACAACCCCGGCTGCCTCTGAGCCGAGCCCTGAGGGCAGCTGCAAGGGGTAAAGGCCTGTGCGGTGGTAGGTGTCGATGAAGTTAAGGCCAATGGCGGTGTGGCGCACGCGTACCTCATGGGGGGCCGGATCGGCAAGCTCGACCTCCTCAAGTTTTAGGACTTCAGGACCACCGGTCTCGTGGATGCGGACGGATTTGATTTTCATGTTTGTTAGTCCAGGTTGGCGTGGAGGAAGTCGAGGCTTCTTTGATTGGCGGTCGCGGCATCTTTTTCATGCCAATGGGCGCCGCCAGGCCGGGCAAAAGCGTGATCACGGTCCGGGTAGCTGTGGATCGTGACCTGGTGGTTGTCTTTCAGGCCGTCGATGATGGCTTTTTGCGCTTCCGGCGGCACGAATTCATCCTTGCCGGCAATATGGAGCATCAGCGGATGGTTGATTTGGACCGCTTCCTCCAAGAGCGTTTGAATGTTGACCCCGTAGTAGCCAACGGAGGCATCGGTCTTGGTACGAGTTGAGGCGAGATAGGCAAGCTGGCCGCCGAGGCAATAGCCGATGGTGCCGACCTTGCCGGTGCAGACGTCAAGACCGCGCAGGGTTTCGATGGTTGCGTCGACGTCATCGATGCCGGCATCCACATTGAACAGACCGAAGAGCTCAAAGGCGCGGGCCCATTCTTCTTCGGTCTGGTCCGTGATGTCGATGCCGGGCTCAATGCGCCAGAAAAGATCTGGGCAGACCGCGACAAAGCCTTGAGAGGCGAGCCAGTCACAGCGGTCGCGCATGACCTGATTGACGCCAAAGATTTCCTGCAACACGACGATGCCGGGGCCCGTGCCGCTTTCGGGCAGAGCGATATAGGCGGAGAAGTCGCCATCGGCGCTTGAGATGGTCAGGGTATTTCCAGGCATGGGGGGCTCCTCGCTTCTTTTTCTTCTAACAGGGGCTTTGGGCCCAGCTTAGATCAAACTGGCAAGGCATTTCCAGTGACTTGCGCGGGATCTGTGATGGGGGCGGTGCAGGTTTGGTTTCGGCAGAGATAGAGGGTGGGTTTGCCGCCGACTTTTGTTTTTCCTTGCGCCGGGTGGCTTGCGGGGAGATCGTTCGTCCCCTCTATAACCTGCAGGACCGGATGGGAGAACGGCGTTTCAGCGATGGCGCGCAGAAGGGCCTTGGTTTGAGGATCGGCGCGGCCGCCCAGGACAATAGCCTCGGTGCGATGAAGGTAGAAGTCAAAGCCGAGGATGAAGCTGGCATGGCCTACCGGATTGCGCATAGCGCTGATCGCGAAGAGGGAGATCAGGCTCTCAATCTCGGCTTTAAAGGACTGGCCGGTCAGTGCTTCTGTCCGGGCGTAGACCTCGATCATGGTGCCGTTGACGGCGGGGCATGGGGCGTCGATGGTGGGTTTGGCGCGGTGAATGAGATCCGTGGCTTCGTGGGGGCTTTGGAAAAAGCCGCCCTCGACCTCATCCCAAAAGTCGGATTTGAGGGTCTTGATCCATGAGAGGGCCTGATCCAGATAGGTGGGGCGGCCGGTTGCCTCGAAGAGAGAGAGGGCGGCTGCGGCCATATTGGCGTAATCCTCAGCTAGGCCCGTGATATGGGCACGGCCTGAGGCCCAGCTGTGGTAGAGGCGGCCCTCTGGGGGGCCCATGTTTTTATTCATAAAATCAAAGGCTTGTGTCGCGGCCTCTAGCCAGGTGGGCTGATCGAAAACAAGGGCGGCCTCTGTAAGGGCCCGGATCATCAGACCGTTCCAGTCGGTGAGGACCTTGTCGTCTCGCCCAGGCGGCACGCGGGTCCGGCGGGCGGCCCTCAGCCTCGACAGAGCGCGGCGATGGTCTGCCTCTTCGGTATCGCCGAGCCAGCCGCGCGTCTGAAGACGATTGAGGATGGTCTTGCCTTCCCAATTGCCCGCAGGCGTGACGTCATAAGTCTGGGCAAAGCTTTCAAAGCCGTCTCCTAGAATTTCGGCGATCTCTTCTTGCTGCCAGACATAAAAGGCCCCCTCTTCGCCTTCTGAGTCTGCGTCATAGCTGGAGATAAAGGCGCCTTTGTCATTGCACATTTCAGACAAGAGGAAGGCCGCGGTTTCCTCGGCGCGGGCTTTGTAAAGCGGCGACCGGGTCTGGCGCCAGGCGGCGGTCAGGCAGGTGAGGATCTGGGCATTGTCGTAGAGCATCTTTTCAAAATGCGGCGCGAGCCATAATTCGTCGACGCAGTAGCGGGCAAAACCGCCGCCCACGTGGTCATAGATGCCGCCCTGGCAGAGGGAGGTCAGCCAATGATCATACGTATACTGATGAGTTTTTCTGGCGTCAGGACTGGGTGCGGTGAGGGCCGCCTCCTGAAATAATCTTAAGAGTGTGGCCTGGGGGAACTTGGGCGCGCCGGTCAGGCCGCCGTTTGCCGCATCCATGTGGGACCCCAGCGCTTCGGCAACGCGGGGCAAAAGATCTGACGGACAGCTTTCGGTGCGAGGGAAGGCGGCGTCTTTATCCAGCGCCTCCTTGATGGCGTTGACATTATTGGCGATGGTCTCTTTGTCGCTCTGGTAGAGCTCGGACAGTTTGACCAGGATGTCCTTAAATCCCGGTCGGCCGTAGGCACTTTCTTTTGGAAAATAAGTGCCGCCCCAGAAGGGTTCGCCCTTGGGGGTTAAAAACATGGTCAGCGGCCAGCCGCCCTGCCCGCCGATCAGGTTGAAGGCTTTTTGATAGAGGGCATCCAGATCCGGGCGCTCTTCGCGGTCGACCTTGATGTTGACGAAGTGCTGGTTCATCAGAGCGGCGACCTGGTCGTCTTCGAAACTCTCATGGGCCATGACATGGCACCAGTGGCAGGCGGCATAGCCGACCGAGAGCAAAATCGGTTTGCCAAGCTCGGCGGCGGCGGTCAGAACCTCCGGTTCCCACGGTTGCCAGTGAACAGGATTGGCTTCATGTTGCCGCAGGTAAGGACTGGTCTCGCCTGACAGGCGGTTTTGATCTAGAAAATGTAGCATGAAAGAATCCTAGCGCTGTGCGCGGGAAAAGAGGAAGAGCCCATGAAGATCAATATAGAAGTGGATTGCACCCCAGAGGAAGCACGGACATTTTTGGGGTTGCCGGATGTAAAGCCAATCCAGGAGGCCATGTCCGAGCATATTGAGGAGCGGGTCAAGACCGCCATGGGCATGTTCGAGCCGGAAGCGCTTTTGAAGGCCTGGTTCCCGGGAGGAGGTCCTGGGCTGGAAGGATTGCAGGATCTCTTCTGGGGCGCGGCGACCGGGGGCCCGAAAGGCAAGTCTGGCAGCGGCTCGTCTAAATCCAAGAAGGGCGAGTGATCGCCTGCGCCTTAGCGACAAGATTTTGATTTGAAAATGCGAGTGGTTCCACATGCCCCATGACACTATCTTTGCCCTGTCGTCCGGACAGGCCCGGGCAGGGGTTGCCGTGATTCGCATATCCGGGGTGACGGTAACGGCGATTCTCAAAAAAATCGGCGTGAAAGAGCCACTTTCTCCTCGCGAAATGAAACTAACCACGATTCATAACCCGGATTCTGATGTTGTTATCGACCGGGCCATGGTGGTTTTCTTTGAGGGCCCCCGCAGTTTCACCGGGGAAGATGTGGCAGAGCTTCATGTTCATGGGTCTCCCGCTGTTATTAAGGAATTGTTAACCGTATTGGCTACGTTCGAGGACTGCCGGCCCGCAGAGGCAGGGGAATTCACGAGACGGGCCTTTGAAAATGGCAAAATGGACCTTACGGAAGTGGAAGGTCTCGCCGATCTCATTGACGCGGAAACCTCGGCGCAAAAGGCTCAGGCCTTGCGGCAGATGTCTGGCGCCCTGGGAGATCTTTATGAAGACTGGCGCTCCCGGCTCATCGGGCGGCTGGCCTATGTGGAAGCCGACATTGATTTTTCGGAGGAAGATTTGCCAGAGGGCATCCTGGCGCATGTCTGGCCGGATCTCGATCAGGTAGCGACCGAGATCAGCGCCCATCTGGCGGACGGGCACCGGGGCGAGCGGCTGCGAGATGGCTACCGGATCGTCATTCTCGGGCGACCCAATGTGGGCAAGTCGAGCCTTTTGAACCATTTGGCCCGCCGCGATGTGGCGATTGTCTCCGATGAAGCGGGCACCACCCGGGATGTTTTGGAGGTGCATCTGGATCTCGGCGGTTATCCGGTCACCTTGATGGATACGGCCGGGCTGCGGGAAGATGCCGGGGCGGTCGAGGCGGAGGGGATCCGGCGGGCCCTGACCCAGGCAGCGGCGGCGGATCTCACGCTTCGGGTACGGGATGCCCGGGATTTTGACCCGACAGATAGAGAGGTTGGACCGAAGGAACTTGTTCTTTGGAACAAGAGTGACCTTATTCCCGAGGAATTGCGGGAAAAAATCATGGCGATACCAGGGTATTATCCGATCTCTGTGGCGGAGGACTGGGGTTTGGACAGTCTCCTTTCTGATATTGCGGTACGGGTTGCCGAAGAGCTGTCGGTGGGTGAAGGAGCTGTTTTGACCCGTTTGCGTCACCGAAAGGGTCTCGAGCTTTGTCTTTCTCATCTGGAGGCTTTTTCTCAGGTCAGATCCCAGGGTACGGCGGCCGACTTGGAGTTGGCGGCAGAGGAATTGCGTCTGGCCGCCCGGGCTCTCGGACAAATTACGGGCCGGGTGGATGTGGAGGACATTTTAGATGTCATCTTCCACGACTTTTGCATCGGCAAGTAATGTTTCACGTGAAACAGTGCTACCGACGCGGTAGGACCTGCCCGTCTCCCGGATTTCTTTGACAAAACCCTCAAAATCCATCATATCCGCGCGATGATGGAAACGACCCCCTCTTCTTTTGATGTCATTGTGATCGGTGGTGGCCATGCGGGCTGCGAGGCCGCCGCGGCGGCTGCGCGTCTCGGCGCCACGACGGCCCTGATCACGCATCGACTCGACACTATCGGGGAAATGTCCTGCAATCCGGCGATCGGCGGCCTTGGTAAAGGTCATCTGGTTCGCGAGATCGATGCCTTGGACGGCGTGATGGGGCATGTGGCGGACGCTGCGGGCATCCAGTTCCGGATGCTCAATCAGCGCAAAGGGCCAGCGGTTCGGGGGCCTCGTGCCCAATCTGACCGAGCTCTTTATAGACGCCATATGCAGGCAGCGCTTCGGGCGCAGGACAATCTCACGCTGATCGAGGCGGCGGTCGAAGATCTGGTCTTTGCAGGAGAGGCGGAAAACCGCCAAATTGCAGGGGTTCTGACCGGGGATGGCCAGGTTTTCCATGCAGGCGCTGTTATTTTGACCACTGGCACCTTCCTGAAGGGTGAGATCCACCTGGGTGAGGAACGCACACCTGCCGGCCGGGTCGGGGAAGCTCCGGCGATTGGCCTTTCTGAGACCCTTTATGGTCTCGGCCTTGCCATGGGGCGGCTGAAAACCGGGACTCCCTCCCGGCTTGACGGTCGAACCATCGATTGGGCCGGTCTCGACGAGCAGCCGGGGGATAATCCGCCGGTTCCCTTCTCGTTTCTGACCGATAAGATCACGACGCCCCAGATCAGCTGCTATGTCACCGGCACCACTGAGGAAACCCACCGGATCATTGAGGAAAATATCCTGAAATCACCGGTCTATTCCGGTCAGATCGATGGGGTTGGGCCGCGCTATTGCCCGTCGATCGAGGATAAGGTGGTGCGCTTTAAAGAGCGCAATCGCCACCAGATTTTTCTGGAGCCGGAGGGTCTGGAAGACCCGACAGTCTATCCGAATGGGATTTCCACCGCCCTGCCCCGCGATATTCAGGAGGCTTTCCTTAAAACTATCCCAGGTCTTGAAAAGGCCCGGATCATCCGCCACGGCTATGCCATTGAATATGACTATGTGGATCCTCGGGAACTTCTGCCGACCCTTGAGGTCAAAAAGATGCCCGGTCTCTTCCTGGCCGGTCAGATCAATGGCACCACTGGGTATGAAGAGGCAGCGGCTCAAGGTCTGATGGCCGGAATTAACGGCGCTTTGAAGGTTGGTAACTCGGATTCCTTCATTTTGGACCGGGCGGACGGCTATATCGGGGTGATGATTGACGATCTGGTGACCCGCGGTGTGGCCGAGCCCTATCGAATGTTCACCTCACGAGCGGAATATCGCCTGACCCTCCGGGCTGATAATGCGGACCAGCGATTGACACCCAAGGGTTTGAGCCTGGGTGTGGTGGGTGCGGCTCGGTCTCAGGCCTTTGCAGCCAAGATGGCGGCGCTTGAGGCAGCCCGGACAGCGGCGGAAAACCTCAAGTTTACGCCTCAAGAAGCCCGCAAAGCCGGGCTCAATGTCAATCTCGATGGGCAAAGGCGCTCGGTGGTGGATCTACTGGCCTATCCGGATATTGGTTTTCGGGATCTCACCGCTGTTTTCCCCGATTGGCAGGACTGGCGGGCTGATGTCCGGGAGCAGCTGGAAATAGATGCTCATTATAAAGGCTATCTGAAACGCCAGGAGGCGGAGATTGTTTCCTTCCGAAAGGACGAGTCTTTACGCATTCCGGAGGATCTGGATTATTCCCTCATCTCGGGTCTTTCCAATGAGGTACGGGAGAAGTTGACCCAGGCGCGGCCCCTTTCTATTGGACAGGCCTCCCGGGTGAATGGTCTGACCCCTGGTGCTTTGACCGTCCTTTTGGGTTACTTAAAGGGACAACAGCGAAAAGCGTCCGCGAAAGACGCTTAAGGTTAAGAGAAGTACTACCTTTGATGGCTTTTGGACCTGAGGATTTCCGCCAAAAACTCGATGTTTCACGTGAAACATTGGCGGATCTGACGCTATATGCCGAGCTGCTGGTGAAGTGGCAGAAGAAAATCAATCTGATCAGTGGCAAAACCCTCGACGCGGTCTGGGAACGACATTTCCTGGATTCCGCCCAGATTGCCTTTCTGGAACCTGCCCCTGAGGGGCCATGGCTTGACTTTGGCAGCGGTGCCGGGTTTCCGGGGCTTGTGGTATCCTTGATTCACAAAAAGACACCCGGATTCCGAATGCATTTGGTGGAAAGTAACGGCAAAAAAGTCGCCTTTCTTCGGGAAGTTATCCGGGCCACCGGGGCGCCGGCGCAGGTCCATTCTGTGAGAATGGAGGATTTGACCCCTTTTCCGGTGAAAACGATCTCGGCAAGAGCGGTGGCAACGGTTTCTGATCTTCTGGCTCTGGCCGAGGGATTCGTGACCCTGAGTCCGACTTTTATCTTTCCAAAAGGACAAGATGTAGATCAGGAATTGACGGAAGCCTCCAAATATTGGAATATTGACCTTGATAAGTATCCGAGTATGACCGACCCCCAGGGGGTTATCCTCCGCATCAAGGATGTCGCCCGTGTCTGATCAGTCGCAAGACCCAAAAAAACTGAATCAAAACAATGGTTTGGCCTCTTCAGGTCAGACTGAAAATGAAGCAGAGTCCAAGCCCTATGTGCGGTTTGACTCTGGTCAGACCGCGGCGAAACCCCGCATTATTGTCATGGCCAACCAAAAAGGCGGTGTTGGCAAGACGACGACAGCGATCAATCTTGGAACAGCGCTTGCGGCGGTTGGTGAAAGAGTTCTGGTTCTGGACCTGGATCCTCAGGGGAATGCCTCGACCGGACTTGGGATCGATCATAGTCAGCGCAGCCGTTCGTCCTATCATGCCCTGACCGGCGATTTTCCGGTGGCCGAATGCATTGTGCCGACGGCCATTCCGGGGCTGCATGTGGTCCCCTCCTCTTTCGACCTTTCGGGCGCCGAGCTGGAACTTGTGGATGCGCCGCGCCGGTCGTTCCGGCTTAAGGACGCCTTGAGCGACTTTGTTAATCAGGGGCCGGTTTGCGGCGGCGATGCCAAGCCGATTTCCTATGTGCTGATCGACTGTCCGCCTTCGCTCAATCTTTTGACGCTCAATGCCATGACGGCGGCCGATGCGGTATTGGTGCCCTTGCAGTGCGAGTTTTTTGCGCTTGAAGGTCTCAGCCAATTGATGCGCACGGTTAATCTTGTCAAATCCAGTTTGAACCGCCGGCTTGAAATTCAAGGCGTGGTGCTGACCATGTATGATGCGCGCAACAATTTGTCGTCTCAGGTGGCGCAGGATGTGCGCGATCACTTTGGCGACAAGGTTTACCGGACCGTCATTCCGCGCAACGTGCGGGTTTCGGAGGCGCCGTCCCATGGCAAGCCGGCGTTGGTTTATGACTATCGCTGCGCGGGCAGTCAGGCTTACATCAAGCTCGCCAGTGAAATTATCCGGCGAGAGAACGCGCTGCGCGCGGCTTAACTATCAGTATACAGATAATCAGAGGACGGACGAATGGCAGACGAATCACGGCATAAAGGTTTGGGACGTGGTCTCTCCGCTTTGCTTGGTGACGAAACCGAGGATTTTGCTTCCCTTGAGCGTGTTCGCTCGACGCGGGAGTTGCCGATTGAATATCTTGAGCCTAACCCAAATCAGCCGCGTCGCCAGTTTGATGAAGGCGATCTCAGTGACCTGACCAACTCCATCAAGGAGAAGGGGGTTCTTCAGCCGATCCTGGTGCGGCGTCTCTCGGGCCCGGGCGAGCGTTATCAGATTGTTGCCGGGGAGCGGCGCTGGCGGGCGGCGCAAAAGGCGGCGGTCCACAATGTGCCGGTGATCATTAAAGACCTCTCCGATGCTGAGACCCTTGAGATTGCCCTGATTGAAAACGTTCAGCGTGCGGACCTTAACCCCATTGACGAGGCAGCGGGTTACCGGGCGTTGATGGATGAGTTCGACCATACGCAGGAAGATCTTGCCAAATTGATCGGCAAGAGCCGGAGCCATATCGCCAATTTGCTGCGGCTTCTTACCCTGCCGGAGGAAGTGCGAAATTTGATTGTAGCCGGTCGGCTGTCTGCCGGTCATGGACGGACCCTGGTGGGGGCGTCTCATGCGGCTGACCTTGCCAAGGAGATTATCGCCAAGGATCTCAATGTGCGGGAGGCGGAAAAACTCGCCCGTGGTGGCAGCGCGCCTCAAGCCAAGAGCAAAGGCGTCCACAAAGCCGTCGCCCAGAAGGATGCTGACACGCTGGCCCTGGAGCGCAATCTGACCGGCGCGCTTGGTCTCAAAGTGGAGATCGATGCGGTGGGTGAAAAAGGGACGTTGAAGGTTCATTTTTCTACCCTTGAGCAGCTCGATGCGCTGTGTCAGAAGCTCTCGATCCACTAAAACCTTCTTTTCTGCCGAAAAAATTCATGCAAAGTACCTGACCCCGTTATTGGTATCAACTTTGGGGTCAGGCTCTTTTGGTGGCTATCGACGCCGGGCGGCGTTGGAGGCCAGAGCCATCAGCGTGTGGGCGCAGATGATTTCGTCTGAAGAGCCGGTGCGTTTGCAGTCGATCTCGGCCTGCAGGGTCATTTGCATGGCATGTTGAAGGGTGCTGGCAGTCCACACGGACACCTGGGCCTGAAAGGCTTTTTCGCGTTTGAAGAAGACCGGGGGCCTGAGGCTTTTCATGGCGCTCCTGATATCGCCGCCCGTGTCGCGTTTGGCGCGCACCACATAGAGCCGATCAAGGTGATTGTTGAGCGCTCGCAAAAGCTGGATCGCATTGGCGCCCGCGGCGAAGGCAGAGGTGAGCGCCTTGTCAAGTTCGTTGAAGTTGCCGGATAGGGCCGCGTCGATCACCCGGTCCATATTGGCGTCTTCCGCCAGGCCCAGGCTGGCCTCGACATCCTGGGCGGTGACCGTGCCGCCGGTAAAACCCTCGCGCCCATGGCCTTTCAAGAGCAAGAGCTTTTCGAGTTCGCCGCGGGTCAGCGCCCGGTCTTGCCCGAGGCGCTCCATCAGCAGGGAAAAGGCGGCAGGCTCCGCGCGCAAATTGGCCTTGTCAAAGGTTTCACTGATGATTTCCTGCAATCCGCGGCCCTCGTCCCCGTAGCAGGGAAGGGCCATGGCTTCCTTGGCATTTTCAAAGAGTTTGCGCAGTTTCGCGCTTGGCGCCAAATCTCCAGCTTGCACAATCACCAGGGCTTCGGGAACGACCGAGCCATCGCCAAAACCTGCCAGCAAAGCCTCTATGGCGCGGGCGGCAGCATCGCCCGCCCCGGCGATCCGCACCACACGGGCGTCCGCCAACATGGAAATGGCAGAGACTTCATCGGCGAGCCGTGCCGGATCAGATTTCAGGTCCGTGTCGCTTAGTTCAACCAGCCCCATATCATCGCCGGGGCCCAGATGCCGCCGGGTGAGGTGGCGCGCTCGTTCTCTGACCAAACCGCCGTCGGGCCCATAAAACAGGAAGGCCTTGATCTTCGGATCCGGGCGCTCAAGGTATCTGTCGACTTCGTGGGCTTTGAGTTTCATGGGGGCCCTCGCGCCGCGTCAGGCGTCAGCCGCGTTTTTTAAAAAACAGGGTCAGGTGGAGTTTCACGCTTTGACTGAGATCTTTGGCAGCCCGTTCCTCCGCATCCTGACGAGCGGTCATGGTGGCAAACTGGTTGTCGACCACATTGTAAGCAGCAATAGAGCGCGATGTGGCCTCGAAAATGACCTGGCCGGTTTCCACCTCGCGCAATTTGTACTTGCCGATCAGGGTATAGTTAAAACGGGTGGCGGTTTCGTCATTGTCAAAGCCCAAGCCTTCGCGATCTGACTTGACGGTGACTTCCAGCTGATAAACCGGATAGGCGGGATTACCGGTCGGTGTGATTTCATCAATCAGCGCATTAAAGACCACCTGTCCCAAGCGGTCCTTGATCGGCATGACCTCGACGGTCGTAAGCTCACCGGCGACACTGACCTCATTGTGGTGTTCGGCGTAAAGCGGCTGGAAACCGCAGGCGGCAAGTCCCGGCGCGCAAAAACTCACAACCGTGAGAGCACAGGCCAGGCGGCGGAAATTGCGCGTCACAGGTTTCATCAGGACCTTTTCCCTTCAATTTGGCGGCTCAACCGTTCAGACCACAATATTAACGATCCGGCCGGGCACAACAATAACTTTGCGCACCGGTTTGCCGCCAATGGCTTTTTGCACGGTCTCCAGAGCAAGGGCGGCCTCTTCAACCGCCTTGGCATCCTCATCCGGGGCGACTTCAATTTCGCCGCGGCGTTTGCCGCCCACCTGGATCGGCATAATGATCTTGTCTTCGACCAATAAATCCGGATCGGCTTTCGGCCAGGGTGTGTCCACCACCATCTGATCGTGTCCGAGTTTACCCCATGCTTCTTCGGCCAAATGCGGCATCATGGGCGCGACCAAAATCACCAGACTCTCAAGAGCCTCGCGCAGGGCAAAGGCTTCGCTTGGCTCGCTGCCGATCTTTTGTGCCGCACCGTTTATCTTGTTGGTGAAATCGTAAATGCGGGCAATGGCCTTGTTGAAGTGGAAATTGTCGATGTCGCGGGTTATCCCATCGATCGCCTTGTGGGTATCGCGGCGCAGGGCTGTCGCAGCATCCGAAGAGGCGGCGGGCGCAGCCGTGTCCGGCGCGGCCACTTTGTCCAGATTTTCAACCAGGGTTCGCCAGAGACGCTGGGTAAATTTCCAGGCACCTTCAATGCCCGCCTCGGTCCATTCAAAGTCCCGCTCGGGCGGGGAGTCCGACAAAACAAACCAGCGCGCGGTGTCGGCACCATATTGTTCAATCATGTCTTCCGGATCGACGGTGTTCTTTTTGGACTTGGACATTTTTTCAATGCCGCCGACGATGACCTCTTCGCCGGTCTCGGCATGAACCACCTTACCATCCCGTTTGACGATCTGGTCCGGTGACAACCAGGTGCCGTTGTTGCCCTTGGTGTCGCGATAGGTTTCGTGGGTCACCATGCCTTGGGTGAAGAGCCCTTCAAAGGGTTCGTCCAGGCCGATGTGATCTGCCGCTTTCATGGCGCGGGTGAAAAAGCGCGCATAGAGCAAATGCAAGATCGCGTGTTCAACACCGCCGATATATTGGTCGACCGGCAACCAGTAATCGGTGGCATCGCGGTTCGTTGGGGTCGCGGCCTTGGTGTCGCAGAAGCGGGCGAAATACCATGAGGAATCGATAAAGGTATCGAAGGTGTCGGTTTCACGCACAGCCTCTTTGCCGCATGAGGGACAAGCCACATGCTTCCATGAAGGATGACGCTCCAGCGGATTGCCCGGTTTGTCGAAACTTACATCGTCGGGCAATTTGACGGGCAGATCGGCTTCCGGCACGGGAACCGCGCCACAGGCCTGACAATGAATAACAGGGATCGGGCAACCCCAATAGCGCTGACGCGACACACCCCAATCGCGCAAACGATATTGCACGGTGCCGTGGCCCATGTTTTGGCTTTCGATTTTTTCAATGGCCGCGCGAATACCTTCTTTGACACCGAGGCCATTTAAGAAATCAGAATTGGCGAGCTTGCCATCGCCCACATAGGCTTCGTCGCCGACGTCAAAGGTGGCCGGGTCTTCGCCTTCCGGGATGACAACGGGCCGAACCGGTAAATCATATTTGCGCGCAAAATCCAGATCGCGTTGATCATGGGCGGGACACGCAAAGATGGCGCCGGTGCCGTAATCCATCAGCACAAAATTGGCCACATAGACCGGCAACTGCCAGCTGGCGTCGAAGGGATGGGCGACGGTGAGACCGGTATCGATGCCCTTCTTTTCCGCCTTTTCAATAGCTTCCTCGCTGGTGCCCATTTGATGACACTCTTTGATGAAGCTTGCGAGTTCGTTCGAAGTCTTGGCAAGCTCTGTCGCCAGCGGGTGATCGGGCGAGATGGCGCAGAAGCTGGCGCCATAAAGCGTATCGGGACGCGTGGTGAAAACGTCAATCGTGTCGCCATAGGCCGCCGGGGCACCCCCTGATATCTTAAATCCAAACTGCAGACCTTCAGAACGGCCGATCCAGTTTTTTTGCATGACGCGCACTTTTTCCGGCCAGCGGGGCAGGTCGTCCAAAGCGCTTAAAAGATCGTCAGAGTACTGAGTGATTTTGAAAAACCATTGGGCGAGGGTGCGCTGTTCGACCTCTGCGCCTGAACGCCAGCCTTTGCCGTCGATCACTTGTTCATTGGCCAGAACGGTCATGTCAACCGGGTCCCAGTTGACCTTGGACTCTTTGCGATAGATCAACCCCTTTTCCCAGAAGTCCAAAAACATTTTTTGTTCGTGGACGTAATACTCAGGGTCGCAGGTGGCAAACTCGCGAGACCAATCGATGGCCAGGCCGATCGATTTTAACTGTGCGCGCATGGCGTCGATGTTTTGATAGGTCCAGGCGCCGGGATGCACCTTCTTTTCCATGGCGGCGTTTTCAGCCGGCATGCCAAAAGCATCCCAGCCCATGGGGTGCAGCACATTAAATCCTTGCGCGCGCTTGTAGCGGGCAACCAGATCACCCATGGCGTAGTTGCGCACGTGACCCATATGGATCCGGCCAGACGGATAGGGAAACATTTCCAGCACGTAATATTTTGCCTTGGAAGGGTCAATGTCGACTTCGAAGCTCTTGGCTTCATTCCAGGCCTTTTGCCATTTTGGTTCGCTGGTCTTTGCGTTGTATCGGCTCATCGCCTTTACTCTCTTTTTTATTCGATTGCTGTGTCTTCAATAAAAATGCCGCGGAACTATTGCAAGAGCTCCGCGGCAGGATCTGATGAGAAAGATATGTTTTTTCGTTATTCAGAATCCAGCTTGAGCTCCCGGGCCCGCCGTAGGATCTGATTTTCCAGCTGTATGGCGGTTTCCGGATTTACCGGCGCATCCATCCAGCCATTTTTGACCATTTCCTGACGGAAGACTGAAACCTTGACGCCATCGGCGCGCAGGCGCGTGTCCAAAATATAGACGTTCATCTTGAACCGCTCATTGGCCTGATCCGGGTTGGAATACCAGTCGGTAATGATCACGCCGCCTTGAGAATCCACTGACTCCAAGGGCATGAAGGACAAAGTATCGAGGGTCGCGCGCCACAAGAAGGGATTGACGCCAATCCCGCTTTTGGCTTCCGGTTTGGAGCTACCAAAGATGGAGAACCCACCCCGGCTTTTGGCGGGTGTGGTTTCTGCCGCTGTTTGCTCAGGCGTGCGATCAGCTCCCGGAGGCATATCGGCGCCGCTGTCCTTGCCGCCCCCAAAGGCGCCACACCCGGACAGGGCGGCGGTCATCAGGAGGCCGAAAACGCTCAAAACAATCTTGCGAGAGGTGCTGCTACGCGGTGCCATACTTGCTTCTCTTAAAATCCGTTGGAAGTTTCTGTGTAAAGGGAGGCATTGGAGCCCGTCAAAATGTCGGACCCGCCCCCGTTTGGGAACCATTTCAATGGCTTACTACACTATCCCCGGGGGCTTGTCTAAAATTATTGGTCCGCCGCGCGCTTAACCTTTGGTAATGGCTGCGGGCGCTTTTTTGAAGGAGAGATCCTGAGTAGCCGGACAGATGGCCGACTAAATAATTTGTAACGGGCGTCTCGGGCCTGCTTGAGGTTCAATGACAGGGTTCCGGTGCCGCCTTATTGGGGGGCGCCGCGTTTTCGGGCGGCTTGTCGGCAGGTTGCCGGCTTAAGCGGTCGGGCGGACCTGAGGGCCTTATGGAAAGGCGCATATTTCTGCCATTCCTAATGGTTAACAGGTCTGTGACAATTGGGACACTTGGACGGTGAAATGGGGGGCTTGGCCCCGTGGATTCATTGACTTTGACCCGGTGGACGAGAAATATGGAGAGAACTTATCAGGGGGTCTCCCAGAGCAAGCGATCAGGTGTTGGTAGCTTCCCCCGGCTTAAATTGGTTTTCGTCTGAAAAGTCTTTTCAGATCAAGGGTTTGTGACATGAGTGTCAAGAAAATTGGGTCCATTTCCGTTGCAGCGCTGCTTCTGGCAAGCGCGCCGGCATGGGCCTATGATGATTTAAATCTCGACCTGGGCGGCTATTTTGTCGGCGCTCTGTCATCTGTCGATGGGGATACCCGGGACGTCTATGACCTGGATCCGGACACGGACAGCACAAAATTTGCCGCGGCTGGCCAGATCTATGTGACCGGCACCCATATCCTCGATAATGGCATTCGTCTTGGGTTCAAAGCGGCACTTAATCTGAATTCGGATAGCCAAGACCAAGTGGGCGGCATGTGCGGCGACTTTACCGTGGATGCTGGCTATTTGGTGACCTGCCAGGACAGGGCGCAGGAAGTTTATATTTTCGTTGAGACCGGGTTTGGCCGATTTGAGTTGGGCCAACAGGACGGGGTCGGTGAGCAGTTCTCTCTGACATCGCCGCGGGCCCTCACCATGCATTCGGTCAATGACCGGCAGGACCGCCATCAGCTTAATCCGGTCGGGCAAGTGCTGTTGTCGACGATCAATGACAGCTCGGGCGATCAGGCAAAGATCAACTATCTGACCCCGAAGGTCGGCCCGGTTCAGCTGGGTATTTCCTATACGCCGGAAGGCTTGGGCGATACGGACATGGGCTATACCAGCGCTCAGAAAAAAGCCTACGACGAAATCTGGGAAGTGGGTCTGGCCATTGACGAGATGATCCAGGACGTGCGGTTGAAAGTCGGCGCCACTTATGTGACTGCCAACAATGACACGCTGACCTGGGATAACAAAGAATGGAACGTGGGCGTAAATGTCGGCTTTGGCGGCTTTACGGTTGGTGGTTCCTATCGCGATTCAGAAGGTTTGACCATCTACGGCGATGGCAATGAATATACGGCCTGGGATGCAGGTCTGGCCTATGAAACCGGAGCCTGGAAGTTCTCTGGTCAGTATGGTCAGCAGGAAGGCGGCGTGACCGTTAATCCCGACCTGGTGGACGGAGACACCTATCTGCTTTCAGCGCGCTACAATGTGACCGAAGGGTTCCGGGTTGGTGCGGGTTTCCAGCATGATGAGGCGGATGATACGGGCGAGGACGGCTCTGCTCTTATTCTTGAGACAGCGCTGAAATTCTAACGCTTGATCTGTTTACAGATGAAATTTCAAGAGGCGGCTTTTGGGGCCGCCTTTGTTATTTCGGGTTCATGAAAAAAGAGATGCCCGCGATGCCGCAAAAAGGCGTGCCTTTGAGGCGGGTCACATTTTTCTCGTCAATGCCGCCAAGGGCGTAAACCGGACAGGGTGCTTTCGCGGCCCAGCCACAAGCGGCCCTAAGGTTTAAAGGGGCAGCGCCCTTGTGGCTCTGGGTTGGAAAGATCGGCGAAAGAAGCGCGGCATTGATGCTTGAGCCAAGGTTTAACAGATCCGCCTCACTGTGTGCCGCCGCAGTCATGAGCGCGTCCGGCCATTCGTCTCTCAGCGCCTTGGCTCTGGTGGTGGCGCGGGTCGGCAAATGAAGGCCGGTGGCGGCGACAGCTTTTGCCAGCTCTATGTCTTCGGCCACCAGAAGGGGCAGATTGTGCTTCCTGGCTTCGATGGCGGTTTGTTTCGCCTTGGCGGCGCGATCGGGGTCCTGGTAGTGACGGAAAATTATGCCGGTGCCTTCAGGGAGATGCTCAAGGCAGGCGGCCGGATCGCGTGTTCGGATTTCGTCGGTCATGAAAAAAAGCGGCGGCAAATGGGCGGCATCCGCGCCCCATTTAAGCGCGCATGCTGAATTGAGTTCTCGAGCGATTGTTGTTAGGCTCCGCGCCATTCCTAATCCTGCCTGAAGACATTCAAACCTATGTCCGACCCTAAACAAAACCTGGCTGAGGTTTTAGAAAAAATCGAAAGCGCCGCGAAAAATTCCGGTCGCTCGGCCGCAGAGATTGATCTTGTGGCTGTTTCGAAAGTTCACGGGGCAGACCGCATTCGCCCGATCCTTGAGGCAGGGCACCGGGTGTTTGGCGAAAATCGGGTCCAGGAAGCCCAGGAGAAGTGGCCTGCCCTGCGGGCAGATTATCCGGATGTGATCCTCCATCTCATTGGACCCTTGCAAACCAACAAGGTTCGCGATGCGGTCGCGCTCTTTGACGTCATTGAAACTGTGGACCGGGAAAAGCTGGCGCGAAAGCTTGCCGAGGAAATGAAGGCACAAGGCCGCGCTCTGCCAATCTATGTGCAGGTCAATACAGGGGCGGAGCCGCAAAAGGCGGGCGTGTTGCCCGAAGAGGCTGATGCTTTTATCAAGCTGTGCCGGGATGGGTTGGGGCTCAACGTCGTGGGCCTCATGGCCATTCCGCCCGCAGATGAGGAGCCTTCCTTACATTTCATGTTGCTGGAGAAAATTGCCAAGCGTAACGGGCTTGCCAAGCTCTCCATGGGTATGAGCGGTGACTATGAAGTGGCGGTCGCCTTTGGCGCCACGTCTGTGCGGGTAGGCACGGCGCTTTTTGGGGCGCGTCCTTAAGCGAGCTTTAGTTCAATCAAAGTCTTGGGATTGCAGGACTTGAGAATTTCGAGCAAGTCACTTTCCGCAACAGCGATACAGCCTTCGGTGGGGCCGTAGTTTTCCCGCGCAACGTGGAGGAAAATTGCGCTGCCTTTTCCAGGAACGGCTGGGTCGTCATTGATGCCGAGCACAACAATCAGATTGTAAAGCGCGTCGTCGCGCCAAAGTTTTTCGTGAGAGGCTTCAAAGGGCGCCGTAACGAGCTGATTATAGGAGGGATGCTCAGGCGCATCGCACCAGAGATCGGTGGGTTGGAGCGGGGTGGATGGCAAACCGGTTTCCGGCGCCGCTCGCTGGTCGGGGCGGTAAAGCAATCGCCGCAATGGATAACGACCTGCGGGCGCAGCGCCATCGCCTTCGCGCTTTTCGTCAGCGGGGACGATACCGCCGGGGCCAAGCGCGCAGCGATAGGCCTTGCCAAAAGCGGTGAGCGTGCCCTTCGGATCGACGACAATCATGTTTTCAGTCTCAGAGGTAATGGCCGGATCTTTCTTTCTTGGTCTGAAGATAGGCTTTGTTGTGTTCGTTTGAGGGAAAGCTGTGCGGGACACGTTCGACAATATCGATGCCGTGGTTTTTCAGTTCTGCCACCTTGTCCGGATTGTTGGTCATGAGACGCACCTGGTGAACACCCAGCTTTTGTAACATGGTCGCCGCGCTTTGAAAAAGACGCTCGTCTGCCTCAAACCCGAGGCGCAGATTTGCATCGACCGTGTCAAAGCCCTGGTCCTGCAAATGATAGGCGCGCAGTTTGTTCATCAGGCCGATGCCGCGGCCCTCCTGCGCCAAATAAAGCACGATCCCGCCGCCAGCGTTTTGCATCTGAGAAATGGCGCCGCGCAATTGATCACCGCAATCACACTTCAGGCTGCCCAAAAGGTCACCGGTAAAACACTCAGAATGAAGGCGCACCAATGTGGGCTTTTGGGTGTCCGGGTTGCCGATGATGATGGCGATATGTTCCGGCCCGCCGCCAAAAAGACCTTCTGGGCGAAATGCGATCAGGCGGGTGTCCGGCGCGCCCGCCAGGGGCACGGCGGCGCTCGTTACCAGCTCCAGCTCGGCACTGTCGGGACTGAGGGCCCCGGCTATGAGGTCGTCGGCAGCCATTATTTCAGTGCCGGGCAAACATAGAAGTCCTTGCTCTTGTGCCCAATCCCTTGCCGGAACGTCCAGGTCTCGAACAAGGGCGGCGGGCAGAAGCCCGGCAAGCTTGGCGGCTTTCAGGGCCGCCGGCGCGGCATCGGGCAAAGGGTCTCGCTGCGCTTTAAAAGGCCCCATCATGGGGAGGTCGAGGTCCTTGGCCGGATCGGTGAGGTGGCGAAGGGTGGCCAAGGGCTGGTCCGCCGGTAATTCGACCGCAATCGCGCCTTCGGTGTAAAGATGAATCTTGAGGGTTTCCGCCCGTTTGGGTGTGAGCAGGACACAGCTGCGCTGAGTGTTGGGAAGGACTTCAAAATCCGCCAGACCAACAGGGGTCACCAGTTCTGCGGCCAGGAGAACAAGCCCGGAACCGTCCGGGTTTTCTATTAGGACGGGTATGCCTCTTCTGACATCAACCAAAAAGCGGTCAACTCGGCGCAATCTGGCGCCTGTCTGTCCCTCTTTTTTGATCGTTTCCATGGCCTGTTACTTTTTCTGTTGAACGGGATAGAAGTATAGTTGTTTGCGCGGTCACAATGCTCTTTCATGGAATAATGTGACCGGTAACACGCCTTTCTTCCTGAGGAAATCCTATATAAACGAGGTTGAATGGCATTGCGATCTTTCCAGGGCCGTGGGAGAAAATTCTCTTAGGCGGTTCAATTAAGGGCATGGCTCCGAGGGAGGGAGAGGTGCCTGACAATTCAGGGAAACTAAATGAGCACAAAGAAAAAAATCCTCATGGTGGATGATGACGCGGCGCTTCGCGAGGCTCTTGAAGAGCAGTTCGGCCTCCATGACGAGTTTGAGCTTGTGCAGGCAGCCACGGCCGGAGAGGGCCTGGCGGTGGCCAGAGAAGACCGGTTTGATCTCATTTTGCTGGATGTCGGACTTGGAGAGGCCGATGGCCGCGATGTCTGTCGCTCCATGCGCAAGGCCGGGGTCAGTTGTCCGATCATAATGCTCACCGGCGCGGACACGGATGCCGATACAATTCTGGGTCTTGAAGCCGGGGCGAATGATTATGTGACGAAGCCGTTTCGGTTTGCTGTTCTCCTGGCGCGTATCAGGGCGCATCTTCGCAGCCACGAGCAGAGCGAAGACGCCGTCTTCAAAGTCGGTCCCTATACCTTCAAGCCTTCGGCCAAGATGTTGCTCGATCACGAAGACAAGAAAATTCGCCTGACCGAAAAAGAGACCTCCATCCTGAAGTATCTTTATCGAACGGGTCAGAAGGTTGTTGGCCGTGACATTCTGCTCCATGAAGTCTGGGGCTATAACTCAGGGGTGACCACGCATACGCTGGAGACCCATATTTATCGACTGCGCCAAAAGATCGAGCCAGATCCAGCACATGCCGTTTTGCTGGTCACTGAGCCCGGCGGCTATAAACTTGTACCTTGAGGTGAGGAGAAAATATGAATGCCGCTCACCCAAATTCTGATTTCTCGGTTCGCTTCTGGGGCGTGCGCGGTTCGACGCCCTGTGCAGGTCCGGAAGTTCAGAAATATGGCGGCAATACGTCTTGTCTTGAAATCACCTGTGGCGGCAAGCGTTTGATCTTTGATGCAGGCACCGGCATTCGTTATCTCGGCAATGAGATGGTGAAAGAAGGTGCGCTTGAGACTGATATCTTTTTGACTCATACGCATCTCGACCATGTTTGTGGTCTGCCGTTTTTTAAACCCTTTTATAGCGCTGCAAATGAATTTCGGCTCTATTCGGGGCATTCAACGTTTGGGTGCTGCACCAAAGATGCTCTGAAAAACATGATGGTGGCACCCCTCCTGCCGATGGATGTGGATGTGTTCAGCGCTGATTTGCAATTTGTTGATTTCCCCTGTGGCGACAACATCGAACTTGAGGGGGGCATTGTCATCAAAACAGCGCCGCTCAATCATCCAAATGGCGCTACGGGTTATCGCATTGAGTATGGTGGTCGGTCGATCTGCTATATCACTGATACAGAACATGTGGTGGGTAAACCTGATCAGAATATTCTTTCTCTTATTCAGGGTGCGGATGTTTTTATATACGATGCGACATATACCGACGAGGAATTCGCGGTTCTGCCGCCCTTTGGCCATTCAACCTGGCAAGAGGGGGTGAGACTGGCCGATGCGGCGGGGGTTCAATGTTATGTCGCTTTTCATCATGATCCTGACCACGATGATGATTTTATGGATCAAGTGGCGACAGATCTGGAACAAATGCGCCCGGGCTCGCTGGTTGCGCGCGAAGGAATGGTGCTGACCCCATGATCGACAAGGCTGATATCGATGCCTATCCCCCTAATGTTCAGGCAATTTTGAAAAAACCTTCACCGGCCAGTGCGGCATTGGGGCTGGAGTTGACGCATGTGGACGTGGAAGGCAACCGCGTCCAGATGGTCTTTCATGCCACGGAGGCGCTTTGCAACAAGTGGGGGGGCATTCAGGGCGGCATGGTGGCGGCCATGCTGGATGATGCCATGGCGATTGCTATCGGGCTGAGCCTCGAATGGGGTCAGATTTCGCCAACCCTTGAAATGAAGACCAGCTTTCTTTCTGCCGCGCGTCCGGGTCTCATTCGAGCTGAAGGCTGGGTGGTGCGGCGCGGCAAGTCGGTTGCTTTTGCCGAGGCCGAGCTTAAGGGCGAAGACGGCACCTTGCTGGCCAAGGGGTCCTCGACGGCAAGCTATGTTACTCTCAAGAAAAAATCCTGATCGCCGGGCCTAGACATTAAAGGTTGTCATGACGGGAACATGGTCGGATGGCTGTGTCCATCCGCGTGCTTCGCGCAGGACTTCGATGGGGCCAAGGGCATCGGCAAGGGCGGGTGAGGCCCAGATGTGGTCGAGGCGGCGCCCCCGATCGGCTGTGTCCCAGTCTTTGGCGCGATAAGACCACCAGGTGTAGAGCTTTTCGTCTTCGGGAACATGTGAGCGCATCACGTCGATGAAATCGTGGGAGGCCTGGACCTTGGCCAAGGCATCGACTTCAACCGGCGTGTGCGAAACCACCTTGAGCATTTTCTTGTGATCCCAAACGTCATGCTCCAAGGGGGCAATGTTGAAATCGCCGACGAGAATCAGCTTGTTGGTTTTCTTGCTCTTGCGGGCTTTGTACCAGGCCGCCATCTCGTCCAGGAAATCCAGTTTGTGCTGAAACTTTTCGTTTTGAAGGGGATCGGGAATGTCACCGCCGGCGGGAATGTAGTAGTTGTGAAGTTCTATGCCGCCGGGCAAATGGGCGCAGATATGACGTGTGTCGCCTTTTTCACAAAACTCCCGCTGGGTTGATTTTTCAAAAGGCAGGCGCGAAACAATCGCCACGCCATGATACCCCTTTTGACCGTTGATGGCGAGGTGCGGGTATCCCATCTCCTCAAAGGCGCTGCGGGGAAAGAGGTCATTGATGACCTTTGTTTCCTGCAAACAAAGAATGTCCGGTTTGTGGGTGGACAGAAACTGCTCGACAATATTGATCCGAAGGCGGACAGAATTGATGTTCCAGGTGGCGATTTTGAGTTTGGTCACAGGCAGGGTCGTCTTTTCGGAAAGATTCAAAACAGGTTAAAGGAAGTACCGGCAACCCCGATCGGCCAGCGGCCTTCTTCAAAGAGCTGATACTTAAGGGCAAAGGGATGGCTTCCATCGCTGCCAGCGGCCAGGACCAGGGCGCCGTTGTGGGCGGCCTGGATCGCGGCGCCGGTTGCGGCGGTTTCAAGATTGGTGTCTTCCAGATCCCAGATCGCGGCGATGTTCTCCAAGGTGTCGCGCACGCTGTCTGCGGCAAGCGAGGCCACATGGGTCAGGGCGACCTGGAGGGCTGTTTCATCCATAAATTGGAGAGCTTCGTCGATCAGCGAGACACGCAGCTGCTCTTCGCGCGACCAGCTCTCAGAGTCCCAATCGAGACTGGCGGCGGCATCGGCGGCTTCTTCCCAGCTGGCGATGGGGGTGATGGCCACCTCAGGGAAACCTAGACCGTCCAGATAGCCTTGGGCGGCCTCTCTGAGCTCAGACGGCAAGGTTTCGCCGATGTTGGCAAACCAGGGCACCCGGTCCAGGGACAGGGCAAATCGCTTGATGGCCAGTAAGGTCGGGATCTCCTCGCGCAGCTCGTTGATCATGGCCGGATCGAAGTCCTCGGGGAGGTCCTCGTCGGGGTCGCTGGGCGGGGGTGGGCACATCATTGGCGGTGGGCACATGGGGCGGTGACATTCGGTTGGGGCGGTGAAAAACCGCTCACGAGCATTGGAGGATGGCAGGTCATGCCATTGCGCGGATTTTTGCCGGAAGAAACGCTCAAAGAGGCATTTATCAGACAAAACCCCGCAAATGAACACATGCACTTCCGCGCGCCGGATATCAAGGGGTCACTCAATTCACGAGGGTGTGGTCATACCGTGGGTGTGATCTTGACTGTTGCAGAAATGCCTTTCCATAAGAGGGGTTCTAATGCGCTTGCCTCAAAAACAAAAGCGCCCGGCCATGGGTATGGTCCGGGCGCATGTCGCGCTTCTAGGGCGCGGGGCGCCGGTAGGGGATGTTCCGACGCTCTCGGATGAGAGTTAGATCCGCAAGCGGGGGGGGCAACGCCGATCTAACTTGAACCTCATCCGCTTTTGATCAAAGCTAAGCGTTTCTGCGAAATATTCAATGGAATTCGACTCAGGACGCAGTAAATGTCATGTCTTGTTAACCATAAATTTACGAAATCACTTTCGTTAGGTGAGGGATTCCGCCATTTGTCCGAGGATTATGGGCAACTTTAAATTTTCGTAATGTTAAGCATAAATGGCACGCGCAGGGTGTTGGAGGGACCAATATTTGGTTTTACTGCGTAGGCTCTGCTCGGGATGTCAAAGAAAAATTTTATAAATTTTCCATAAAATTGCACCCAATTTGCACCTGACAATTGAATTTGGTGCCGTTTTGGGGGGCAAAGTCCGCCCAAGTCATACCGCTAAAGGTCTCAGGCCGATCTTCCGGGCTCACTCAAAAGGATCGTCGCCAAAGACGCTTCCCTCTTCGGGCAAGAAGAGGGCGGGATCAAGCTTCATGCCCCGTTCGATGTTTTTCAGCATCACAACGGTGCTCTCGCCATTCACGTCTGTGACGACCCAATATCTAAGCTCCAGCGCGGGCTCATTGAAGATCAAAGTGAGGCTGCCAAGGGCCACGCCAGTGGTCTCCTCCGCGGTTACCGCCAGCAGCCCGTTGGCGTGCTCAACCTTGGTGATATCGGCGTCCTTGAGGAGGTCGACATTACGTTTGAGCAGCAGATTGAGGGGCGTTTCGGCGAGGGGATAGCGATCCACACTCTCCAGACTGCGGTCGTTGATCATGGCCCAGGTTCCGTCCGACAAAAGGGTCATGGGCGGGTCTTCATATTCGAAGCGCACCCGGCCGGGACGG
Organism: Alphaproteobacteria bacterium; assembly: GCA_006226415.1. Classification (GTDB taxonomy): domain Bacteria; phylum Pseudomonadota; class Alphaproteobacteria; order M2410; family M2410; genus M2410. The sequence goes on along the minus strand of SBGZ01000022.1, from coordinate 33,968 downwards.
CGCATATAAAATTTGCCAAGGGAAGCGGTGCCATCAGGGTTGGTCTGGGTGAAATCCCCCTTCAAGGTACTGATGGCATTGATGTAATCGGAGACCTTGTTGATCTCCTCTCGAAGCTCACCGGTGATATGTTCATTGGGAACAGTGTTTTCAGCTGAGCCCGCAGAGGCGGTCAGTGAGAAAAAAACCAAGGCGGCGCCCAGCGCCTTTACGCGTCGATACATCATGAGCCTACAAATAGCGGCCGACTGTGGCGAAAACAAGCGCAGTTTGGGCGATTTTAAAGGCGCGCGGGGCCTCTTGCCCTAGTAGTCCGAATAATCACCGACCATGATTTCCCGCTTGCCCGCATGGTTTGCCGGACCGACAACGCCTTCTTCTTCCATCTGCTCGATGATGCGGGCGGCCCGATTGTAGCCGATCTGGAGTTTGCGCTGGATGTAGGATGTTGAGGCCTTGCCGTCCTGGGCGACAATGGCGACGGCGCGGTCATAGAGCTCGTCGCCGCCTTTATCGTCACCGCCAAACAGTCCCAGAATGTCGGCGGGGTTGCCCTCATCCGGCTCTTCGGTGATGTCTTCGAGATATTGGGGTTTGCCTTGTTTCTTCAGAAAACGAACGACCTTTTCAACTTCGTTGTCGGAGACAAAGGGGCCATGTACGCGGTTGATGCGCCCGCCACCTGCCATGTAAAGCATGTCTCCCATGCCGAGCAGTTGTTCGGCGCCTTGCTCGCCGAGAATGGTGCGCGAGTCGATCTTGGAAGTGACCTGGAAGCTGATGCGGGTCGGGAAGTTCGCCTTGATGGTGCCGGTGATGACATCGACCGAGGGGCGCTGCGTGGCCATGATCATGTGAATGCCCGCGGCCCGGGCCATTTGGGCGAGGCGCTGAACTGCGTTCTCGATATCTTTTCCGGCGACCATCATGAGGTCCGCCATTTCGTCGATCACCACAACGATGAACGGCATCGGCTCGAGTGAGATTTCCTGAGTCTCGTAGATCGGCTGGCCGGTTTCGCGGTCAAATCCGGTTTGAACTGTGCGGGTTAAGACTTCGCCGTCCTCGCGCGCTTCGGCAATGCGTTCATTAAATCCTTTAATGCTCCGTACACCGAGTTTTGACATATTGCGATAACGGTCTTCCATTTCGCGCACGACCCATTTGAGAGCCACGATCGCCTTACGCGGATCGGTGACCACGGGGGCGAGCAGATGGGGGATGCCATCGTAAACGGAAAGCTCCAGCATTTTCGGGTCGATCATGATCATGCGGCATTGGCTTGGCGGCAGGCGGTAGAGCAGCGACAGGATCATGGTGTTGATCGACACAGATTTGCCTGACCCAGTTGTGCCGGCGACAAGCAAGTGCGGCATGGAGGATATGTCGTTAATGACAGGTTCGCCGCCGATGTCCTTGCCGAGCGCCAAGGGCAGGTTCATGGTTGTGCGCTCATATTCCTTCGACGACAAGAGATCGCGTAAGTTCACCAGCTCGCGGTGAGAGTTCGGCAACTCAATACCGATGACGTTGCGACCGGGAACCACGGCGACACGGGCGGAGACAGCGCTCATGGAACGGGCGATATCATCAGCAAGGCCGATCACCCGCGACGATTTGATGCCCGGCGCGGGCTCCAGTTCGTAAAGGGTGACAACGGGACCTGGCCGCACTTCAATGATTTCACCGCGAATGCCGAAGTCCTGCAGCACATCCTCGAGCATGCGCGCGTTCTGCTCCAGGGCCTCGTCGGTGGCAGCGGCAGCGCCGCTTGGCTCTTTGGCCTTGACCAGCAGGCTTAGGGGCGGCAGCTCATAATCTTCGTTGCCAAGATCAAGGGTGGGCTGCGCCTCCGTGCGTTCACGCCGCCCTCTTGGCGATGGGGTGCTGCGTTTGATCCGGTCGCTGGAGACGATGGGTGGTTCATTGTCTGCTTCGCCATCAAATTCGTCTAAACGCGGCTCCTGGCGGCGCGCCTTGCGGGCGAGTTTTTTGACATCGTCATTGTCGGTGAAGTTTTCATCGGCGAAGTCATCGGCGCGGCGGTCGAGCCGGAAGCCCCGGCTTTGAACAAGATCTTCGACCGTACCGCGCACCCAATAGGCCGCGTCAATACACCAATAGCCGATATCAAGGGCGGCGTTCTTGGCGCCCACCAGGTCGAGCCACTGCAGACCGGCGAGATAAATCAGGATGCCAGCAATAATGGTGAGAGAGACGATCCCGGTCACAAAATAGGGAACCGGCGCGCCCCAGCTTGCCAGCAGGTCACCGGAAATCGCCATCAAACTGTCGCCGGTCAAGCCGCCCAGGCTGGTGCCGTAAGGCCAGGTCATGGGGATCGGCAGCGCCGCAAAGGCGAGACAGGTCAAAGAAATGATCACGCCCCAAAGGCCCATGCGGGAAATTGAAAAGAACCGGGCATCGCTGTCGGCGCGGTAAACGATGGTCAGCCATCCCCAAATCAGGAAAGGCAGGATGACCGCATAGGCACCGGCGCCAAAGATCTGCAGTGAGAGATCCGCGAAGATGGCGCCCGCATAACCAAAGAGGTTGGAAGGCACATTGCCGGTGGCATTGTTAAGGCTCGGGTCAGCAATGGAAAAAGTCGCAAGAGCAAGCCCGGCAATCAGGGCAGCGGACACAAGCGCCATGCCGATCAAGGTCCACAAAAACTGCACGACAAAAGCGCGCATAGCTTCTGGAAGGAGGGCGAGAAAACGATTGTCTTCGCCGTATGAATTTCGAAGAGGTTGCCTCGTGCTGTACATGTGCTGCCTTACTCTTAAACGGACGGGGGCCTTTGACGATGAAAATGAAAGCCCTTTATACCGCGATCGTTTCACAAACTGGTTAACGGAAATTAACCAAGATTAAGAAGATCGACCCGTTCCGAGGATATGAAAAAAGGCCCGGTGGCGAACCACCGGGCCAGTTTCCGGTTGAGGGAGGAGGTCTCAATCGGATGGACAATTCATCGCGAGACAAACTCTGGATAGGCTTCCAGACCAAGCTCTGTCCTGTCGAGCCCAAGGAGTTCCTCTTCTTCACTGGCGCGGATGCCGATGGTGTGTTTGAGGAACAGCCAAAGGGCCGTGCTGACTGCCGAGACGAAGACGCCCACGGCGATGATGCCCAAAAGCTGCGCGCCCAGGTTTGCTTCTGGGTTGGTCAGGGGTACGGCCAGGGTGCCCCAGATGCCGCAAACCAGGTGAGCCGGGATGGCGCCAACCACATCGTCGATCTTCAGTTTGTCGAGAAGCGGGACGGTCACCACGACCAGAACGCCGCCAATAGCGCCGATCAAGAGGGCCATGCCTGGGGTCGGTGTTAAGGGTTCGGCGGTAATGGCGACAAGGCCGCCAATGGCACCGTTGAGCGCCATGGTCAGGTCGACTTTCTTGTAAACCCCTTGCGAGGTGGCCATGGCGGCCATAACACCGGCTGCGGCGGCGAGGTTTGTGTTGATAAAGATGTTGGAAACAGCAATGGCATCTCCAGCCGACCCGAGGGCGAGTTGAGAGCCGCCATTAAATCCAAACCAACCGAGCCAGAGAATAAAGACGCCGAGAGTGGCCAGCGGCAAAGAGGAGCCCGGGAAGACACCGATTTGTCCGTTTGGCAGGAACTTGCCTTGGCGGGCGCCGAGAATTACCGCCCCTGTGATGGCGGCCCAGCCACCGGCTGAGTGCACAAGGGTCGAGCCGGCAAAATCTGAAAAGCCCAATTGGTCGAGCCAGCCGCCGCCCCACTCCCAGGAACCCTGAATGGGATAGATAATACCCGTGAGGATCGCCGTGAAAGCCAGGAAGGGCCAGAGCTTGATGCGTTCGGCGAGCGTGCCGGAGACGATCGAGGCGGCGGTGGCGCAAAAGACCATCTGGAAGAACCAGTCGGAGCCTGCGGCATAGCCGCCTGCCTTAATCTCGCCCGCCAGAGCGCCCGCGTCATCGGCCCCCCAAAAGATATCCAGACCGCCCCAATAGGCGTTCGCCTGGCCGTACATCAGGTGATAGCCGACGAGGTAAAACATGATCCCGGCGATGGCATAAAGAGAGATGTTTTTCAGGCAGATGGTGGCGGCATTTTTGGAGCGCACCATGCCGACTTCGAGCATGCAAAAGCCCGCGGCCATAAACATGACCACCATGCCGCCCACCAAAAACAGCAGAGAGTTAAAGACGTATTCGACCTCCGGGTCGACCGCGGCCAAGGCCGGAGAAACAGATAAAGCACTGACGAGCAGGGCTGCGCCGAGAGCCGCAAATTTTTTCGTTGTTGTTTTCATGGGGTTTTCCTAAAGCGCGTCTGCGTCCGTTTCGCCTGTGCGAATGCGAACGACATTTTCAATGGAGGTGACGAAGATTTTGCCATCGCCGATCTGATCGGTTTTGGCGTGGTTGATGATTTCCTCGACGACCTTTTCGGCCAGGTCGGTGGGGACGGCGACATCGATGCGGACTTTGGGGATGAAGCTCACCGCATACTCGGCGCCGCGATAGATTTCCTTGTGGCCCTTCTGGCGCCCGTAGCCCTTGACCTCACAGGCGGTGAGCCCGTTTACGCCGAGAGCCACCAGCGCTTCGCGGACCTCGTCAAGCTTGAAGGGCTTGATAACGGCCGTGATCATTTTCATGTGGTTTCCTTCCTTTTGTTTTTGCGGACCCCCTGGCAAAGAGGGACCCGGACCTCTGTTTGCTTAACAAATGCCGTGCCAGTTCGAGGCGATCCGGCAACCTATTGAATTCAAAAGGTTTTTCTTGTTGAAGGCGCAATGGCGCGGGAATCCGGCGCGCGGGGCTGCCTATTGTTTAGGCAGCGATGGGCCTGTGGATAAAAAATAGGCAAGGCTGAGGCTCAAAGGGTGTCGCGGTTTCTTCAAGCTGCTAATTTCGTTCCCAGAGGCGATTCGCCGCCCCGCAGGAATTCGCTGGAATTCAATGTCAGGAACTCAGAGATCAGGGGAGATCAGATGTCCGACGATCAAACACCACCGCAAGACGACACAGAAATCTACAGCCACGCCGAGGCGACCAATGTGGTGGCGCCCTCCGGCCATGAAGGGGAAGTGTTGGGCGAAGAAAAGGCGCATGCTTATTGGCGCGCGAATATTGCTCTGGTCGTGAAACTTTTGGCGGTCTGGTTTTTGGCTTCCTTTGGCGCGGGTGTGATTTTCGGTCCGGCGCTTGATCAGTTCCATCTCTTTGGTTTCAAGCTGGGCTTCTGGTTTGCCCAACAGGGATCGATCTACATCTTTGTTGCCTTAATCTTCATCTATGTCTGGCGCATGAAAAAACTGGACGCGCAGTTTGGCCTGGATGATGCGCCCGAAGAAGGAGCCGTAAAATGAGCGTTCAGTTTCTGACCTATCTTTTTGTCGGCATCACCTTCTCTCTTTATATCGGCATTGCCATCTGGTCGCGGGCGGGAACCACAAAAGAATTCTATGTGGCTGGCGGCGGCGTGCCGCCCTTGCTGAATGGCATGGCGACTGCGGCGGACTGGATGTCGGCGGCCTCGTTTCTTTCCATGGCGGGGATCATTGCCTTTATGGGGCGTGACGGCATGGTCTATCTCATGGGCTGGACGGGTGGTTATGTTTTGCTCGCCCTTTTGCTGGCGCCTTACCTGCGCAAATTCGGCGAGTTTACGGTGCCGGATTTTATCGGCGAGCGTTATTACTCCAAAACCGCGCGGGTGGTGGCCGTGGTGTGCCTCATCTTTGTCTCCTTTACCTATGTGGCGGGGCAAATGCGCGGCGTCGGTATTGTCTTCTCGCAATTTCTCAACATTGAAATCACCTATGGAGTGATGGTGGGCATGGGCGTGGTTTTTATCTACGCGGTCCTTGGCGGCATGAAGGGCATTACCTATACGCAAGTTGCGCAATACTGCGTGCTGATCTTTGCCTTTCTGGTGCCCGCGATCTTTATCTCCATTCTGATGACCGGTAATCCGGTGCCGCAACTGGGGTTTGGTTCTGAGCTCAGTGATGGCTCCGGCATGTATCTTCTGGACAAGCTTGACAATGTGTTGGTCGATCTTGGCTTTGCTGAATATACCGCCGGGCAGAAAAGCACGATTGATGTCTTTGCTATTACGGCGGCCTTGATGGTGGGCACAGCCGGTCTGCCGCATGTAATTGTGCGCTTCTTCACGGTACCCAAAGTGTCGGATGCGCGCCTGTCAGCCGGTTATGCGCTTGTCTTTATTGCGCTGCTTTATACAACCGCGCCTGCGGTCGCGGCCTTCGCACGGGCGAATTTTGTTTCCGAGATCCACAATAGTCAGTATACGGAAGTCCCGGAGTGGTTTCACAGCTGGGAAGACGTCGGCCTTCTTGCCTGGTCTGACAAGAATGGGGACGGGGTCATCCAATATGGTCCGGGCAATGCCTTTGAGCCTGCCAAGCCCAAGTTTACCGACGCGCGCGGCGCTCATGGGGAACGCCTGCTGGCCAATGGCGCGACCTCTTCGGCCAATGAGGTTTATGTGGACCGCGATATTATGGTGCTCGCCAATCCGGAGATTGCGCGTCTGCCTAATTGGGTCATCGCCTTGGTGGCGGCAGGCGGTCTTGCGGCGGCGCTCTCCACGGCGGCGGGGCTTTTGCTGGTGATCTCGACCTCGGTCAGCCACGACCTCATGCGCAAGACTTTCATGCCGGGCATTACCGACAAACAGGAACTCCTCTACGCGCGGATCGCGGCGGCGGTTGCGATTGTCATTGCCGGGCTCTTTGGTATTTTTCCGCCGGCCTTTGTGGCGCAGGTGGTGGCCTTTGCCTTCGGTCTGGCGGCGGCGAGCTTCTTCCCGGCCATTCTCATGGGCATCTTTTATAAGCGCATGAACCGTGAAGGGGCGATTGCCGGCATGGTGAGCGGGCTCTGCTTCACTTTCTTCTACATCGTCTGGTTTAAATTCGTGTCGCCGGAAACAAATTCTGCCAATCACTGGCTCTTTGGCATTTCGCCGGAAGGGATCGGCGCGGTGGGCATGGTGCTTAACTTTGTCGTCGCCTTCACAGTGGCGCGCTTTACGCTGCCGCCCCCCGATCACGTGCAGGATCTCGTCGACGATATTCGCATCCCCACCGGCGCCCGGGTGGCGCATAAGCATTAAGTCGCTCACGGCCAGTGCCCTAAAGGGCACGGCCTCCGCGGGGGCGGGCTTTTGCCCGAGGCCCGGTCGGACCTTTTGGCATTTTATCGCTCACGGCCAGTGCCCTAAAGGGCACGGCCTCCGCGAGGGCGGGCTTTTGCCCGAGGCCCGGTCGGACCTTTTGGCGTTTTTTCGCTCACGGCCAGCGCCCTGACAGGCGCGGCCTCCGCGCGGGCGGGCTTTCGCCCGAGGCCCGGTCGGACCTTTTGGCGTTTTATCGCTCACGGCCAGTGCCCTAAAGGGCACGGCTTCCGCCGGGGCGGGCTTTCGCCCGAGGCCCGGTCGGGCCTTTTAGCGTTTTATCGCTCACGGCTTAGTGTCCTGACGGGCATGGCCTCTGCTATTTTCAGGCGTTCAAGTCTTTAAAGAGCTCTTGCAGGGTCAGACCGATGTTCAGGAGCCGTTCCTCGTCACCCGGCTTGGCCATCAACATCAAGCCCACCGGCATGGCGCCATGGGCGCCGGTGCGGGCGGTGCGGCCAATGGGCAGGGACAAGGCACAAAGACCCAGCTGATTGCCGATGGCGGTGTTAAAGAGGGCGCGGCCATTGGTGCGGCGGTAAATGTCCGAGCTTTCGCTGATCTCTTCAATGAGCGGCGGGATAAAGCCGACGGTCGGCATCACCACAGCGTCGATCTCGAGCGTGTTCTCAAGATAGGATTTGCGCAAAGACCGCAGATAATCCCAGGCCAGATCAAAATCGGCGCGGGTGCCCGCCTTGCCTGGCATGATGCGCTCGCGCACTTCCTTAAAGCAAAGCTCGGGATGGGCTTCGATCTTGTCGCCCCAGGCCTGATAGGCCTCCCAGGAGACCGGGTTGAAAGGCGCGGTCCAAACCTGCGCAAAAGCGTCAATCTCCGGAATGTCGATCGGCGGCAGAGCGAGCCCCGCATCGCGCAGGTGTTCAAGGGCGGCGTCAAAGACAGGCCATGAGGCCTCGTCGACCGTGTTCCAGATCACTTCGTTCTTGGCGAGGGCGAGGCGCAGGCCCGCGTGGGGCTTCGTTTGGAGCGCGAAAGCTTCCCGGCCGGATAAGACCGCGAAAAGGGCAGCCGCGTCCGCCACATCCCGGGTGAGGGGTCCCACCGTGTCGAGGGTAGGGCTGAGCGGCAAGACACCCTCCAAGGGCACGGCGCCAAAGGTGGTTTTAAGACCCACCAAGCCGTTCCAGGCTGCGGGGATGCGCACGGACCCGCCGGTGTCGGTGCCGATGGCCGCCGCCGCGAGACCTTCCGCGACGGAAACCGCCGCGCCGCCGGAGGAGCCGCCAGGCACCCGCGCCATTACCGGGTCGTGGGGATTGGCGGGTGAGCCGCAGGTGGGGTTATAGCCGAGACCGGAGAAGGCAAATTCGGTGAGGCTGGTCTTGCCCAGGCAGATGAGGCCCGCCTTTGTGGCGCGGGCAAGCGCTTCAGCGTCTTTTTGTGGGACTCGGCCTTTGAGGAGCCGGGAGCCGCCTTCGGTTGGATCACCGGCGCTGTCAAAAAGATCCTTCCAGGAGATGGGAACCCCGTCGAGGGGGGAAAGGCGCTTGCCCTCCCGGGCACGGGCGGCGGCGGCTTCGGCCTCCCTTTCCGCGCGGGGCCGGGTGAGTGCCATGTAGATCTGATCGCGCTCCTCGTGGGCATTGATGCGACTGAAATAGTGCTCTGTCAGTTCGCGTGGGTCGATCTCGCCGCGCCCGATCAGATCGCCTAGTTGTAATGCCGTCTTGTCATGCCAATCTGCTGCGCTCATCTGTCGCTTGTCCTTCGTTTGCGCATCTCCTAGTGTGGCCCTCAGCATAAGACATAAGAGCGCAAAATGGCACGAGAGTTTGACACAGATGTTCTGATTATCGGCGGCGGGCTGAACGGCCTGTCGATGGGGCTGGCGGCGGCAGCCGGCGGCTTTGATGTCACCATCGTCGATGCCATTGATCCCAAGACCGCCGGCGCGGAAGAATTTGACGGCCGTGTTTTTGCCATCGCCTTTGCCTCCTGCCGCATGTATGAGGCGCTGGGGCTTTGGGATGAACTGAAACAAGACGCGCAGCCGATCAATGACATTCTGGTGACGGATGGGCGGGTGCGCGAAGGGGCCTCGCCTTTCTTCCTGCATTTCGATCATGAAGAGATCGGCGATGAGGCGCTTGGGCACCTGATGGAAAGCCGCCATATGCGTAAGGTCTTGACCCGGGCGGTGCTGGATCATGATCGCATCACTTTGAAGGCTCCGGCCAAGCGCGTTTCCAGCGCGGCTGACCCTTATGGATTTACTGCAACGCTCGATGACGGCTCTTCGATCCGTGCACGGATTTGTTTGGGTGCGGATGGTCGGGGCTCTCCACTGCGCGAAGAAGCCGGTATCAAGACCATCGGCTGGACCTATGATCAAATGGGGATTGTGACCACGGTTCACCACGAAGAGGATCATCACGGCATTGCGCAGGAATTCTTTTTGCCATCCGGGCCCTTTGCCATTCTACCGATGACCGGTCGGCGGGCGTCGCTCGTCTGGACCGAGCGCACGAAGGCCGCCAAGGCCTTGCTCGGTCTGCCGCCGGAGCGCTTTCTGGAAGAGCTGCGGGCGCGCTTTGGTGATTATCTTGGGGAGATAGAAACCCTGGGGCCCGTCTGGTCCTACCCGCTTAATCTTATTCTGGCGCGGCGCTATATCGACGATCGCCTGGCGCTTATTGGCGATGCGGCGCACGGGGTTCATCCCATTGCGGGGCAGGGGCTTAATCTTGGCCTCCGGGATGTGGCGGTGATGGCGGAAGTGCTCACCGATGCGGCCCGGCTCGGCCAGGACATTGGCGCGCAGGATGTGCTGGAGCGCTATCAGCAGTGGCGGCGGTTTGACAATGTCAGCCTGTCGCTTGGCATGGACGCGCTCAACCGGCTCTTTTCCAACGATCTGCCGCCGGTGCGGCTGGCGCGTGATCTCGGCCTTGGCGTTGTCAACCGCATTGGCCCGGCGCGGCGGTTTTTCATGCGTCATGCAGGCGGCGCCGTGGGTGAGCTCCCCCGGCTTCTCAAGGGTGAAGCGCTCTAGGGGTTATTCCAAATCAACGCTTAAGATCACCGTCGGCGCGAGATCGTCTTCGGCGGGCTGTTTGCCGCCGCCAAAGAGCGGCCAGGCGGAATTGGCCACATAAAGAAATTTGCCGTCCACCACTTGCCCCAGGGTGGGTTCAAAGTGATCGGCATGGGTTTGTACCAGCACTTCTTGAGAGGTAAGGCGCATGGTTTTAAGATCGACGGTGAGCCGCGTGACGCGCTGCGGGCTGGTGCCATTTTGGATGGCGATGAGATCGTCGCCATAGCGATAAAGCCCATCAATGCCGTAGGGCACAACGCCCAGGCCCGGTTCAAGCGGCGTTACGGCGCCGTCCATCAGGTTCACCTCAAAAAGGCCGGTGGCGTAATCAGCGACGAAAAGCGAGGTGTCGTCGGGGCCCATGACCAACCCCTGGGGCGAGACGAAATGCGCGTCCGTCAGATAGGGGAGGATCACCTTGGCCGCCACGTCATAAAGATAGAGCGTGCTGCTTAAGGAATCGGAGATGAGGAGATTGCCATTGTCGAGGACGATGAGGTCGCCGAACCAATGGGGGGCCTCGTCTTTCAGCTCTGCTTTGTGCGCCAGGCGGCCTGTTTCCACATCAAAGCCGAAAATGGCCGTGCGGCCTTCCTCGCCTTCCTTCAGATCAGGGGTGACGTCGGTGGCAGGGCTCGCCGCCCAGAGGATGCCGGCACGCGGATCGAGCTTCATGCCCGCCACGGAATAAAGCCCATGGGGGGCGGCCTCGGCGAAGGGGCTCCAATTGCCTTCTTTGTCGCGCTTTAAGATCTTGCGCTCGGCCATGGAGCCCAGAAAAAGGGTTTCGGTTTCCCCGTCCCAGGCAAGGCTTTCAATGAGCGCCGTTTTTTCCGGGGTGACGGCAAAGCGGGCGGCCTCGCCTTTTGGCGCGGCGTTTTGGGTGAAACGTTCTGCGAGGGCCAAAAAGCGCGGGTCCGCTGCGAGGGACGCATAGTTTTCGTTTTGGGTGATGTCGCCAGGAGAAACTTGCAAGGCCGCCAAGTCGGCGAGGGTCTTCAAGGCGGCTTCTTTGTCACCGCTTAAGGCCTCGATCTGGGCCAGGACGGAAAGGGTTTGGGGGTGGTGGGGGCGTTTTAGCCGCGCTTCTTTTAAAAGTGTGATGGCGCTCTCATTGTCGCCCGCCTCATGAGCGGCCAGGGCCTCTGAAAAGGCCGCGCGGGCGCGAATCCGGTCGGGCGCATCGGTCTTGCTTGCAACAGCCGGTCCACAAACAGCCCAAAATGCCAGGCTCAATCCCAAAAAATATTTGCAAGTCATGGGGCCTCTCCCCTTTAAGTGAAGTGCTGGACTTTAAGCGTAACGCCGGGCAAGCCAGCCCTCTAGTGTTTTCTTGGGCGCGGCCTACCAGAGTTTGGGGGTCACGCCTGGTCACCTGTCACATAGGCCGTGCACTGATCACAGCAGCTTGACGGTGGTCACAGCTTCGACCGCTCGCCCTTTAAATGCCGCAAGGGGCCCCCATTTCAAGTACAGCGGCGGTAAGCCACAAAGAATTTTTTAAAGGAGAACACATCATGACTAAATTCGCTAACTTCGCAGTTGTTTTTCTGACAAGCGCTCTGGTACTGGGTTCCGTATTCCAGCTTGTCTAAAACACCCCAGGCTCCGGAAAGATGTCAGGAGCAATCAGCACTTTCAAGAACGGCGGTCCGATGAGGCCGCCGTTTCTTGTTGCGGCGACTTCGGTTTTTGATCTCAGCCCTCATTTCAGAAATTTATCTGTTCACTCGTCACAGAATTTTCGTCATCGGCCCATGTGTAAATCGGTTCACATTGAATTTTGTTCGCCATGACTATCTCTCCCTTATCGAAGGAACGATCCTTCAAACAAACGAAACCAAGGAGATTTAAAATGACGATTTTCGCAAACATTATGGTGGTTGCTCTTTCCAGCTATATGGTTCTGAACTCAGTTGTTCAGCTGGTCTAACGCACGTGAGTTTTCTTAAAACCTCACGCAGCTCCCCCCAAAGCACCCCCCAAAGCACCCCCTGAAAAAGGCAGCTCCCGCATTTACGGCGCTGCCTTTTTTGATGTCTTCAAGCTTGGCTCTGCATTTTAAGGGTCGTGGCACGCTCCTGATAGGTGGCCCAGATTTCTCCCTGCTCCTCGGCGAGCTTGCGCAAATAGGCCCAGGTATAAAGGCCGCTGTCGTGGCCATCGTCGAAAATGATGCGCAGGGCATAGTTGCCCACCGGCTCCAGCGCGGAAATCTTTACCGCCTCTTTTCCCAGCACGATTTTCTTTTGACCGGTTCCGTGCCCCTGCACTTCAGCGGAAGGGCTTTCGACGCGCAGATATTCGGCGCGTAGGGAAAAGCTTTGACCGTCATCGAAGGTGAGGGCTAGCGCGTCCTTCGTCTTGGCGAGACGAATTTCAGTCGGCCAGGGATTTCTTTCGGTCATGGCGTTTCTTTACGGCGCCCGCTCTTCATCGGAAAGCTCGCGGGCTTCTTCGGGCAGCATGATGGGAATGCCGTCGCGGATTGGATAGGCCAGCCCGGCGGGCTTGGAAATGAGCTCCTGCGCGTCTTTGTCGTAGATGAGGCCGGTTTTGGTGACCGGGCAGACGAGGATTTCCAAAAGCTTGGCATCGATTTCGCGCGGCGGGCTAACTTGGGCTTCATCGGTCATTTTGTCGTTCCTTTAGAGGCATCAGAGGTATTTGTTCATTGCAGAGAGGGGGCATTGCCGCCGCCCGGGGTATTTAAAACCATTTCAACGAGCGCGATCAAAACTTCGGTGCGATCAACGCAGGTCTCGGCTTCCAAAAGCGCTTGCTTTTCGCGTAGGCCGAAAGGCGACACCATGGAGAGAAAGTTGACAAGCTCCTCGCCGCCGGTGGCGTTGATGGTCTTCCAGTCCGCTTCCATATTGTGAGTGTCGAGATATTCGCGCAAGAGCTCAAGCAAGCGATCGCGATTTATTTTGTCGCTGTCCTCGGCCGGGGAAAGATCCTTTTCAAATTTTGAAAAATCAGCGCGGACCTGGCGATAGGGCGTGACGGCAGACAGTTCCTCGGCGATCTCAAAGCGGGTGACCCCTTGCAGCGTGATGAGCATGCGGTTGTCGCTGCTTTCCTGAAAGCCGACGATGCGGCCGGCACAGCCCACCTGTTGCAGGGCGGGGCGCTCGGGCGTGTCCTGCGCTTCCGCGGTCGGCTGGATCATGCCGATGAGACGCGCCTCGGTCTTCAGGGCATCGGATACCATGGCGAGGTAGCGCGGCTCGAAGATATTGAGCGGCAGGCGCCCGCGCGGCAAAAGCAAGACGCCGTTGAGCGGGAAAACCGGGATCGTTTCCGGCAGATCCGAAAGTCTGTAGGTTTGGCCCGTCACGTGAGATCTCACGAAAAGAGAATGGAGGAGAGGCGCCGGCGGCCCGCCAGGGTCAGCTCATGAGTGGGCCCCAAGGCCTCGAACCAGTTCAGCACCAGCTTGCGGGCGGCCTCGTCGTTCCATTTGCGATCATCGGCGACCATGTCGAGGGCGGTCTCAAAGGCTTCTTCGCGCTTGTGCGCGGCCATCAAGGCCTCGGCGAGGGCGAGGCGGGATTCCATGTCTTTCGGATTGGCTTCGGCCTTGGCCTTCAGGGCATCGATCTCGGAGGTGTCCACCTCGGCGGCGGTTTGCTCAAGCTCTAACGCCGCGCGGGCGCCGGTGATGAGCGGATCATTGAGCGTGTCGGCGGGCACCATCTGGAGCACCTGGCTCGCGCGATCGAGCTCGCCCATGGCGGTATAGGTTTTGACAAGACCCGCCAAGGCCCCGGCATGGTCCGGGTCGCGGCCGTGGGCGGCACCAAAGGCCTGCTCGGCGCTGCCAAAATCGCCCGCCTCCAGGGCGGTCTCGCCGACAGCCACCAGCTCGTCCGCCGGGGCGGGGCCCATGGGACCGGTGAGCTTTTCAACAAAGGCCTTGATCTGACTTTCCGGCAGGGCGCCGGCAAAGCCATCCACCGGCTGACCGCCCTTGAAGGCATAGATCGTCGGGATCGACTGGATCCGGAGCTGGGCTGCCAGGGCCTGGTTTTCGTCCACATTGATTTTGACGAGCTTGACCGCGCCGCGCGCCTCGGTCACCACCTTTTCAAGGGCGGGGGTGAGCTGCTTACAGGGGCCGCACCAGGGGGCCCAGAAGTCGACAATCACCGGCACCTCCCCAGAGGCGGCGATCACATCCTCAGCAAAGGTCTCGATCGACGCGTCCTTAATCAGGTCCGGCGGCGCCTGGTGGCTGTTGGGCGTATATCCCTCGGTCATGAGGTGGGTCCTCTTATTTTTCTCGTGTTTTCCTGGCCCAGATATAGGGCTTCATGGCGCTCACGCCAAGGCATGTTCCATGCCTGGATGGGTTAGGGGCAAGCGATCTGGCTGGATTTCCAATATTTCCGGCTCCCCCGCGTAGGCGGGGGTCCAGAGCGGCCCGCACACGGCCTTGTTTGGTGCTCCTGGGTTCCCGCCTTCGCGGGAACACCCATCCTGATGACTGTAACTTGCTCGCCCGCCGTTACCGGATTTTTCAAAATGGCGCGAAGAGGTATCTATTTGTCACTCGGGCACTTCAGTGAAATCCACCAGAAGTGGCTCGTGGCCGCAGGCGCGGGCGAATGTCATGAAATCCTGAGGTGCTATGGCGGTGGTGGCGTCATTTTTAAGCGGGTGGAAGTGGATCGGGCTTTCGGCCATCAGGGCTTTATCGAGAATAAAGCGGATGGGCGGGCTTTCAGGCGCCTTAAAAGCGGCCATGGTGTTAATGAGGGCAAAGCCGGTGACCGAGCCCGGGGTGACACCAAGGATCTCGGTCATTTTCTCCGGCCGGCCGAAGGAGAGGCGGGCCGAGCCGATCACCTTGGAGAGCTTGTTGAGGCGAATTTCGCTCTCCGCCAGGGCCGAAATCAGGTAAAAGTCGCCCTTTTTATCCTTTAAAAACAAGTTCTTAGAGTGGCCGCCCGGCCAGGAGGCCTTCCAGGGCGCGCCCTCCTCGACGGTGAAGATCGGCGGGTGGTCATAGGTTTTGACGGCGATCCCTAGGTCGGTGAGGAAGGCAAAAAGCTCGGCGCGGCTGGCGGGCATGGGGGTCCTTTGTTTTCAGCAAAAATTTGGTGCAAAAAATGGCGCAAACTCTATTGCATCCCAGCCGCTTTTGCGCAATAAGTACGCCCCTCGCGCGGGGCCTTTCGGGGTTTTACGCCGGGAACACAAGCTCTGGAACATGCGGGCGTAGCTCAGGGGTAGAGCATAACCTTGCCAAGGTTAGGGTCGTGAGTTCGAATCTCATCGCCCGCTCCAGAACAAAAAGGCCGGTCCCGAAAGGGGCCGGCTTTTTGTTTTTGGAAAGGGGTGGTTGATCGAGCTCAAAAGTTCGACGACAAGGCTTGGGGCCCCTAGGCCTCAAGCCGCAGGCGCAACGGACCGCCTTTCGCCCGCTAAAAGGCGGGACGTAAATCTCATCGCCCGCTCCAGAACAAAAAGGCCGCTCCCTCTTGGGGGCGGCTTTTTTGTTGGGTGGTCCCAGTTGGAACCAATCTTCTGTATACCCGCCTAATTCATTGCCCCGACAAAGCGTAGGAGCGGTTCGTAGTTAAGATCGTCCGCAGCTCTCAGAGCCGCGATATAGGCCTTGCGGCGAGGTCCGGCCGTTGTGAGATCTTCCCCGCCCAGCCAGTCGATAGGCGGATGGGAAAAGTATTTCTTGAGATAGAGATCTGCGGCAATCCTGGCATGACGGCCGTTGCCGTTTGGGAAGCAGTGAATTTCCACGAGCTGATGATGAAATCTGGCTGCTGCCTCAAGTGGAGAATATGTTCCGTGTTCTGACCAATACTTGGCATCATCCAATAGAAGCCGCGTTCGTTCGCCGATCTGGCTCGGGTCAACACCGATGTTTTTAAGGGTTGTCCGATAGGACCCTGCCCAGCGCCAAACATCACCGAAAAGCTTTTCATGGAGTTTGCGCATAAAGGCTTCAGTGAGAATTTCACTCTCACGCGTTCGGCCAAGCCAGTCGAGACCAGAGCCAATATTGGCTTGCTCCAACTGGTTGAGTTCGTCGCGGGTGGTGACATGGGTGTGGCGTAGCCCATCTAGTTCATTCGGATCGAGCGGTATCGCGCCTTCTGGTTCGTCGCCAATGATCGTCATTTGGCCTCCCAGAAATCCGGCGGCGGGTTTTTCAGGAGCTCTTCGGCGAGCCGTTCGATTTCCGCCTCGTTTTGTTCTTTGCTAAGTGACTGGTCCTCAAGCGCCATGTGAGTTGCAGCCGTCTTGATAAGTGTCTCTGCCTTCGCCCTGGCTTGGCGGTGACGGATGTCGTTTATCGTGCCGCTCTCCGGCACAATGGCGTAGACAAATTTTCCGCCCATGGCGCGGGCAAATTCGTCCATGGACTTAAGGGTGATGGCGCCCTTGGGCTCCGCTTTTTCGGCTTGAGAAATGCGCATGCGGGAGAGACCCATGCGGCGGCCCAGTTGGGCGCCTGACATGCCAAGGGCCTTGCGCATGGTGGCGATCCAACCATTTGGTGGCATGTGTATGTTAGACGTCACTGTGTTGGACGTCTTATCTACTTGGTTTTCCAGTTGTTTTCGAACTACAATCTTTACGGACATAGTGTGTTGTCTCTATTTTTATAGACAAAATATCTTGTCTGTATATATTTATATATACTTTCAAAGTAAAAAGTAAATAAATGTGTTTACGATTGACCGATACTTCATGACCCCTGCCTCCTACAACAAGTTCTGTGAAAGTCTGCCGGCGACGTCCTACGTCTGTCAGTGGGGCGGGTCTCATGTGTGGAAAGTGGGCGGCAAGGTGTTTGCCATTGCCGGGCTGGGGCCGAAAAAGGAGGCGGGGCAGTTTCAGGTTACCTTCAAGGTCTCGCCGCTTAGCTATGAAATCCTGAAAGACCAGCCGGGCCTGCGCCCCGCGCCCTATCTCGCCTCGCGGGGCATGACATGGATCCAGCATCACGGGGTTAGCGGCAAAGACAGGGCGGGCAGCAAGGCGGGCCTCTCGGACAAAGAGCTCAAGGCCTATCTCAAGGCCTCCCACAAGATCGTGTCGCTTGGGCTTTCAAAGAAAAAACAACGCGAGCTGGGGCTTAACCAAGAGGCCTGAGCCATCGGGCCTTGTGCGTCCGGCCGCAGGGGTGGAAGGGGAAGCCGGTTTACGCCGCCCTGGGATTGTTTAACATGGGGCGCCAGGCATGAGACAGGCATGAGACAGGCTGAGGGAGACGCGCTGTGAACTGGGAAGCGATTGGTATTATTGCCGACATTGTTGCGGCCGGGGCGATTGTCATGACCCTCGGGTTTTTGGCCCGGCAGATCAAAGGCGAGACGGTCGCCCGGCGGGCGCAGACACGGCAGGAGCTTGCCAATGCGCGGCGCAATGGCATCGAGATGCATCTCCACCATCCAGATCTTCGCAGCGCCCGATATAAATCGCGCCATGGCGAGGAGCTGACGGCAAAGGAGCGCGACATCTTCTTCTGGTATGTGGCCTTGATGCTGCGGGATTTTGAGAACTTCGTTTATCAGCACAATCTGGGCACCCTTGATGCGGAAGAGCTGGAAACAGCGCGTGCGCTGGTGCGCATTCAGCTGTCCGGCGAGCCGGCCTTTATGGAGGCGGCCCGCGAAATTACAAAAGGTTACGCGCCCACTTTTTCAGACGCCATGGCGCGCGAGCTGCGATTGATTGGTCTTCTGAACCAGGAAGAGCCTCTGCCCCCTGCCTAAAGCCCTCCGGCGAGGCTCCAAGTGGCGGCGAGGCGGCCGACCTCGGCCAGGACGGCATTGTCTTCCGGGCGCATTTCGTCAAAGACGCCAGGGGAAACATAATAGGCGGTGACCACTATGGGCGCGCGGCGGGGCGGCCAGATCACCGCGATATCATTGGTCATATTGGGCACGCCCTCGGCGAGGCCGGTGCCGGTTTTGTCGCCCGCGCGCCAGCCTTCCGGCAGCCCCGCGCGCAGACGGTGGCGTCCGGTGCGGGTTATTTCCATCCAATGGACAAGCTTTTCGCGTGACGCGGGGGTGAGCGCCTCCCCCAGCGTCAAGCGGGCGAGGGTACGAGCCATGGCCTCGGGTGTGGTGGTGTCGCGGGTCTCGCCCGGCGGCACCAGGTTCATGTAGGGCTCGTTGCGGTCGAGGCGGGTGGTCTCATCTCCCAGTGTTCGCAGCCGCGCGGTAAAGCCCTCAGGCCCATCGATCAGTTTCAGCAGAAGGTTGGCGGCGACATTGTCGCTGGTGACCTGCGCCGCTTCAGCCAGCGCCTCCACCGTCATATAGCCTTGGGCAAGGTTTTTAGTTGTCACCGGCGCGTAAGGCACCATGTCGTCTTCCGTATACGGAACTTTGTCTGCGAGACTTAAAAGCCCGAGGTCTGCTTCGCGCAGGATCAGACCGGCGAGGGAGGCCTTAAAGGTGGAGCACATGCCAAAGCGTTCCAAGAGCCGGTGGCCGATCACCTTGCCGGTTGCGGTGTCGAGAAAGGCGGCGCCAAGGCGTCCGCCGACCCGGGCCTCAAGATCGGCGAGGGCTTGTGTCACCGGGGCCAAATCCTTCGCAAAGCCCATCAAGGGCGCTGTCATGGCCAGCGCGGCAGAAGTTTGCAGGAAATGGCGGCGTGTCGTCATGGGGCGTGTCGTCATGAGGCGTGTCGTCATGGGGCGCGTATTCATGAGGCGTGTTTAAATATTCACCAGAAGATATTGCAGGTCCCAGGGGGAGAGCACGCGGGAGCGGTTTTCATATTCGCTCTGCTTGGTGTCGGCAAAGGTGTCGATGAGCGCATCCCCGAGATATTCGCGCAAGATCACCGACTCGCGAAAACCTGTCAACGCTTCGGTCAGGGTCTTGGGCAGGGGGCGTTCTTCATCGTGATAGCTCTCGCCGATGAATTCGTCGAGCGGCGCGATCTGCTTGTCGATGCCGATGAGGCCGCAAATGAGTGAGGCGGCGGTGGCCAGATAAGGATTGACGTCGGACCCGGCGATGCGGTTTTCAACCCGGCGCGCGGCAGGCGAGCTTTCCGGCACGCGCAGGCCGACCGTCCGGTTTTCCCGGCTCCAATGGACATTGGTCGGGGCGCTCATGAAGGCTTCGAAACGGTTATAGGAATTGGTGAAGGGCGCGATCAGCGGCATGGCGGCGGGCAAATGTTTTTGCAAGCCACCGATATACCAACGGAAGATATCGCTGTCGGTGCCATCTTCGTTTGAGAAGATGTTGCGGCCGGTGTCGGTTTCCACCACGGACTGGTGCATGTGGATCGAAGAGCCGCTTTCCTGGGCGTAGGGCTTGGCCATAAAGGTGACAAAGAAGCCGTGGCGCTTGGCCACCTGGCGGGCCATGCGCTTGAACAAAAAGAGCTGGTCGGCGACGCGCAGGGCATCGGTGTGGCGCAGGTTGATTTCAAACTGGCAGGGACCGTCCTCATGGATCAGGCTGTCGATCTGCAGACCCTGCACCTCGGCAAAGTCATAAAGATCTTCAAAGAAGGGATCGAACTCATCAATGCCGTCGAGGCTGTAAACAAACTGGCCATATTCACGCAGGCCTCCCGCGCCGCGCGGGGCTTGCGGCTCGGTGATGTTGCCCTCGAATTTTGAGATCAGATAGAACTCGACCTCGGGGCCGACGATGGGCGTCCAGCCGCGCTTGTTGTAGAGCTCAATGACATTCTTCAAAACCTGTCGCGGCGCGAGATTAAAGGTTTCGCCCTCCAAAGTCATGGCGTCGCAGATGATGCCGGCGGTCTGGTCCTTGGTCCAGGGCGCAAAGTGCAGGCTCGACAGGTCGCACATGAGAACGATGTCGCGCTCTTCAGGACGGATATAGTCGTTGAAGATAAACTCGCCATGGGCATTGATGGCGTAAGTTGCCTCGGGCAGGCGCAGGGAGTTGTTGCGGTAGCCGTCGAGGAAGAGAGAGGGCGCCATGGATTTTCCGCGCGCGGTGCCATTGAAATCGGGCACCAGGCAGGACACCTCCGTGACCCGGTGTTCTTTGAGCCAATTGGCCAATTCTTCGGTATTCATTTGAAGCTCTTAAGGTGCGGGTCCCAAGGGCGCCACCCGCTTTTGTGCGTGGCGCGAGCGCAAGGTACCCAGTTCAGAAAATGTGATCACAAAATAGACTATTTCCGATGGCTGCGCAATATGGGTCTTTTTTCAAAGGGTTACCCGGGCGGCGGGGCGGCGGATCAGGGCCGGCGTTGGGCGATGACCACATTCATGAGGGTGCGCAGGCGAAAACCGAGGGATTCGTAGAGGGCGATGGCGGCCTCGTTGGTGTCCCAGGTGTGCAGGAAGGGGATCTCTCCCTGCTCGCAGAACCCCTGGCCGACGACCTGGGTGAGGCGGCGCGCGAGGCCCTGGCCGCGGCAATCGGGATGGACGCAGACCGCACTGATTTCAGCAAAGCCCGGCACTTTGAAGCGCTCACCGGCCATGGCGATGAGCCGCCCTTCGCGGAAGATGCCCCTGAAATGACCCATCTGATGGGTGTGCAGGAGAAAGGGGCCGGGCCGGGTGAGGGTCGCCAGAGCCAGCATTTCTTCTTCATCAGCCTCGGTGAGGGTGGTGATGTCGCTGACATCTGCCGGGGCTTTAACGCCGTCTTCGGCCAGCATTTGCACCAGGCGCGCCTCCTGCAGCACGTCAAAGGCGGCGGGCAGGTTTATCGGGCCTTTTTCGATGAAATAGACCTCCTCGCCGGGGGCGATGAGCCGGGCGAGCTCGGTCTGCGCGTCTGGGCTTTCGTCAGCCTTGGCGGTAAAGAGATTGACGTCCGGCCGAAAGCGTTTGGCAAGCGGTCCGCCAACAGCCAATCCAGCATGGCGGGTGGTGAGGCTTTGCCAGACCGGGCGATCCAGGGGGTGAGGGGACATTAGATCTCAGGCCTTGTTCAAATTCAGACCCCTCTTGTCTAGCCGATCCTATGGGTCCTTCGCAACCGCGCCTGCCTCCGGCCAATCTGTGTCGTCTTCGCGGGTCAGGGTCATGTTGAAGACTGTGACCTTGCTGCCGTCAGGGCGGACCATCTCGCTTACTTCCTGCCAGCTGTTTTCGGACAGCGTTGCGGTGTGAACCATGGTCATGGGGCCTTGTGACATAGACCAGGTAAAGCCGGTGTCCGTCAGCTCCAGAATGAAATCGCCCGCATGTCCCATGGCATAGGAGCGCATGAGATAGCCCTGAGACGCCGGGTCATAGGAAATAATACCCAGGGCGTTAAAAATCACGGAGCCATCGTCTGCATAGCTGCGGCCTTCGACAATCTTCAGTGTGCCTCCTAAAAAGGGTCCAACACGCTCGGTGTGGGTGAAGGTCTGTTGCTCGCCGGTAGGCGCTAAGCGCCAGGCTGCGCCGCGCCATGTGCCCTCAAGACCTTTGAGCTTTTCCATTGCGGTTTTTTGCGCGTTTAGCGCCTCGGCTGGGTTATAGCTTTCGGCCGCCAGACCTTCTGCGGCCAGGCTCAAGAGAAGAGTTATCCCCAAAAAGATACGTGTCATCATGGTGAAATTCCTTTCATTCCCCAATAATTCTATGATAGATATATCTATCTTGGAAATAATGTCAAGGCAGTGTCGTGCAATCGCAGAGAATGATCGTTTTGGGCCTTGTAGCGCGCGGGTTTACTTATGGCCTGGCCATTGAAGAGTTCGCGGCCCGTACGCATATGCGGCGCTGGGCGCAAATTGGCCTGTCAACGATTTACAAGGTCCTGAAAGATCTTGAACGGGAGAAATTCCTGACCGTGCGACCGGGAGAAGCCAAACGCGGCCCAGGCAAAAATGTCTATCGCCTTACGGCCAAGGGCCGAAAATTGTTTCTTCAAGAGATTGCCGCCGCGCTCACGTCGGAAGCGCCGGTCATCTCGGATCGGATCACCGGCCTCTCTTTTGCCGTTGGTCTTGAGCCTGAGGTGGTCGCGCCCTTGGTCGAAGAGGGTCGGCAGGAGGCGGCGGCGCGCATTCAGGCCCTGAAACAGGAAAAGGGACAGCAGCGCGGACAGCCGGTCGCCAATATTGTGCTCGATTACCAGATCAAAGTACTTGAGGCGGAGCGTGACGCCTTTGATGCGATCGAAAGCATTTTGAAGGCGGGCGGCTTGCAGAAGTTGCTGAAACAAATCGAGCCTTGAGAGCTATTCACCCGGCGGCGGAAAGGTCACCGCTTCTAAGCGGTTGCCATCAAGATCCTTGATGAAGGCGCCGAAATAGGTTGTGAAGGCGGCCTGTCGCGGCCCTGGCGCCCCGTCGTTAGTGCCTCCGCTTTTAATGGCGGCCTCATGGAAAGCTCGAACCGCCGCTTCCGTTCTCGCGCGAAGGCAGATGTGCGCTCCGGTCATTTCAAGAGCGTGTGGCAGGTCGGGCCTGGCGTTGAGCCAGACCTCCGGATAACGCTTGCCAAACCCTGCCGTGTTATCGAGATCGATCAGCAGGGACAGCCCAAGGGGCTCAAAAACTTTTGCATAAAATGCTTTCGCGGCTTTCAGGTCTTTTACCTGAAGCGATACGTGGTCGATCATCGGCACATCCTTCCTTTGTTGGGCAGAGTCTGTGCCTAAAGACCCTATGGTGCAAGTCACACAATCCTTCAAGCGGCGACATTGTCCAAAGGGCCCACGTAAATCGACTGCGGGCGGATGATGCGGCGGGTGAGAAGCTGTTCCTGCGCATGGGCGATCCATCCGGCGGTGCGGGCGGCGGCAAAGACGCAGGTGAAGGCGGCGCGGTCAAAGCCTAAGGCCTCCAGCAAAATGGCGGTGTAATATTCCACATTGGTGTCGAGCTTGCGGTCGGGCTTTTCCGCGGCGAGGCGGGTGAGGATGGTGGTCTCAATGGCTTCGGCGAGCGCCAGGCGTCCGGTGGAGCGCGGCAGCCGGGCGGCGGCAAGTTTGAGCGCATCGGCGCGGGGATCGCGGGCGCGATAAACCCGGTGGCCAAAGCCCATGAGGCGGTCGCCGCGTTCCAAACTTGCGCGGATCCAGGTTTCGGCGTTTTCGATGCTGCCGATGGCGTCGAGCATATCCAGCACAGGTCCCGGCGCGCCGCCATGCAAAGGGCCTTTGAGGGCACTGATGCCGCCAATGACGGCGGAGAGCAGTCCGGCCTGGGTTGAGGCGACCACGCGGGCAGCAAAAGTCGACGCGTTCAGCCCGTGTTCAGCCACGGTGACCAGATAAGCGTTAAGGCCAGCGACAACTTCCGGCGTTCGTGCTTCTCCCATGATGGCAAGCATGTCTTCGGCATGGGCGAGGCCCGGGGTGGGCGGGGTCGGCGCACGGCCTTCCGACAGAGGCTTTAAGGCCGCTGTCATAACCCCCGCCCGGGCCAGGGCTGCGATGGCGGTCTTCAGATCATGCCCGTCCTGTCCCAGGGCCAAGGCGGCGCGCACCGCCTCCATGGGCGGCATGGCGGCCAGCCTGGCAAAATCGGGCTCCAGCGACCTGAAGGCCTCCGCTCGGGCTTCAGCCAGGCGGGTTTTTAGCTCGGCGGTTTTCGGCAGATCGTCAAAAAAACCCTGCCAGAGAAGGTGCACCACTTCCTCAAACTCCGCCTGCTCAGCCAGCGCCTCCACCGGAACTCCTCGGATGATCAGTGCGCCCGCCGCGCCATCGATATGGGAGAGAACGGTTTGCGCGGCCACGACTTCTTCTAGGCCAGGGTCGTGGCGGGTGTTGGTCGGGGAGGTCGTCATCGGGTGCTCCTTCTTTTTTAACTTCTTGTATGCCCCTGAAAAATATGAAATATTGATAGTTAGTCAATCTTGATCAATTAAATCAACATGTCAGACAGAGACTGGATAACGGCTGAAAATGCGCTGGAAACCCTCGGGGTCAAGGCACAGACGCTCTATGCCTATGTGAGCCGGGGACAGATCCGGGCGATCACAGACCCTGACGATCCCCGGCGCAGCCTTTATGCGCGCCACGATGTGGAGCGGCAGGTGCAGAAGCGACAAAGGCCGCGTCGGCGGGCCGATGTGGCGGCGGGCGCCATCTCCTGGGGCGAGCCGGTGCTCGAGAGCTCGATTTCAACGGTGCGGGATGGGGATCTCCTTTTCGGGAATGCGCGGGCGGTTGATCTGGCAGAGACTTTCAGTCTTGAAGAGATCGCGGGGCATCACTGGCAATATCCGTATACGGATAATGTGACAGAGTGCACCGTCATCCCGCCCCGGGAGACCGCCAAGGCGCGGGGGTTTGCCTGGCTCGCGGCGGAAGCGGCGCAGGCGCCGCCCAGCATTGACCGCAATGGCGAGGCTCTGGCGCGAGAGGCCTCACGGCTGTTGTCGGGTTTTGCGGACGCGATGATTGGGGAGCGCGGGCAAGGACCAATCCATTTGCGCCTTGCTGGGAGCTGGGGGCTTGACGGGGATGCGACCGATCTGGTGCGCCGGGCACTTGTACTCATCAGCGATCACGAACTTAATGCCTCTACCTTTGCGGTGCGCGTAACCGTTTCAACCGGCGCCTCATTGGCGGCGGGGGTGTTGGCGGGTTTCGCGGCGCTTTCGGGACCGCTTCATGGCGAGGCATCGGTGCTCACCCGGCAGCATTTGCAGGAAGCGCTCCGTTATCCCAATGCGGAAGCAGGGGCGCGGTTTTTGCTGGAGAGACCGGGGGCGACAATGGGGTTTGGCCATCCGCTTTATCCAGATGGCGATGTGCGCGCGAAAGCGTTGTTTGAGAAAATGACCTTGAGCCCGGCGCTCGAAGGTCTGATTACCCAGGTCGAAGAGATGACCGGTCGCAAGGCCAATGGTGATGTCGCCTTTGCCGCCTTTACCCTGCTTCATCGATTGCCACAGGAGGCCAGTGCAACCCTTTTTGCTGTCGGCCGCATGACGGGCTGGCTGGCGCATGCGCAGGAGCAGCAGCGCAGCGGAGGGCTCATTCGTCCGCGCGCACGCTTTGTGCCGCCACCCAAAAGGACATACGTAGCGGACCTGGTTTCACTCGCGATTGAGGGTTAGCACCAACTGGCTTGCTCGGAGGCGGGCTCGCGCAGCAGTTCAAGAATATTGGCCTCAATGATTTTGAAACCCACATTGCCGTAAAGCTTTTGACGTCCCTCGTTGAGAACGAAGCTTGGACTTCCCTCAATCCCGAAATTTTTTTGCAAGTCATTGTCACGGCAGAGCGCAGCAAAGGCACGACCATCTTTCATGGCGGCGATGACCGGTTGCGGGTCAATGTTGTGCTCGTTCAAGATCTCCATTTGCACGTCAATCAAACCGATGTTCCGTCCCTGGCAGAAAAAAGCTTCTCGAAGGGCCAAGGCGCAATGTTCAGCCAACTTGAGCCTTTCAGGATGAGCAATCTGCACTGCCTTGAGAGTGAGGTGCGGTGCAGCGGAGGAAGCCGGACGCGCCTTGGTCCAGGCCCCGCCACCGATCCGGATATGGTCGAATCGTTCGGCCACTCGAGCGACATGATCAGCATAACCTTGCCATCCATCACGAGTTTTCCATCCATCTTCGATCTTGGTGGCTGTGTCGCCAAAGACTGAAATATAATGGCAGTCAATTACCACCTTCTCCCCGAAGCATTCGCGCACCTCCTGAAGGCGGCGCTCCGCCACATAGGCCCAGATGCAAAGAATATCGGAGAAATAGGAAATGCGGATGGGGGCTTCTGGCATGAAAGAAGTGTCCTTTAAGCTTCATCTGTGTTGAACGAGATGGAAGGCTAATCTTAAGGGGTGGAATGGAATTGAGATATTGCTTTGTAGGGGTGTGCCTGCCCGAAAGAACTGTATTGGGCTAAAATTCATGTGGGCTAATCGGTGATGACGAGAAGGGCGCCCCCTTTGATTTTGTCTATGACGGCGCGGGCAAGACTGGTTTCAAGGGCTGGACAGCCCCAAGAGCGTCCGATCGGATTTCGCCCCGGGGTTACATAGTCTGCGCCGTGGATGACAATGGCGCGGTCGCGTGCATTTTTGTTGTGCGGCTCAAGGCCATCAAGTCTGAGCGAATATCCATGACGGCCATTGTAGGTTTCCGCTGTGCGGAAGGCGCCGTGGGGCGTTGCCTTGGAGCCTGCAACATCTGAAAAAAGATCGAGCCAGCCATCGTGATCTGGATCTGACCCGCGGCCATGGGCCACCAGAAATGAGGTGATCTCTTTGGTGCGGCGATTGACGACAAAGAAGCGCCTTTGAGAGGAATGCTGGCCCGCATCAAAAAGAACCACAAAGGACGTGTCATCACTTCCAAAGCGTTGCCAAGTGGTGTTAAGCGCCTTGCGGGCCTTGTCCGAAATGGCCTGCAGCTCAGCGATCTCAAAATCCGCGCAGTCGATCCCTGCAAGCTCGCAGGCCGTCGTCGGCGCCGAGGCCGCAGAACGATCGGCAAAGAGGGTGAGGCCGATGGCCACCAGGAGAAATTTTATTCCTTTCAAGAAGCGTTCTCCGCTTCAATTTCCATCGTTTTCTGCAGGGCGGGACGGGCAAGACAGCGATCGGCATAGGCATCAAGAATATCGCTGACGGGCATGAGGCCGAAGCGCTTGAGAAACAAGATCGAGGAGCCGATCATCACATCGGCGGCCGAAAACTGGTCGCCGAGCAGCCAGGGGCTATCCTTCACGCCTTTTTCCATGACGTTGATCATGCTGTCGAAATCACCCCAGCCGTGACTGGTTTTGTTGACGGCGGTGCCGGAGATCTTTTCGCCCATGGCCGGCTCAATGACGCCGGGGGTGTAGATCATCCAATAAAGATAGTCGCCGCGCTTGGCGTCATCGATGGCGGGGGCGAGACGGGTTTCGGGATAGCGGTCGGCAATATAAAGGCCGATGGCAGCACTGTCGGCCAGATGCACCGGGCCATCGGAGAGGGCGGGCACTTTGCCCATGGGGCTGGCCTTGGCGAAGTCCGGATCACGCGGCTTGTCCGGGTCCCGGATGTCGATCAGCACGCGCTCGTACGGAAGACCTGTTTCTTCCATCAGCCAGAGGGCGCGCATGGCCCGGGTTTGCGGACACCAGTAGAGTTTGATCATGGGGCAGGGGCCTCTTCTTGCGGGGGTGAAGGCGGTGCTTCGTTCATTTCAGGATAAATATTGTTCTTTTCCTGTGGAACTAAAAGATGCGGCCGACCGTTGATGTCGATTCCTTTGATGTTGGGTTCAAAGGTTGAATAGGCACCCCGTTCGAAACTGTTCCATATCTCCAAAAAGTTTGTGCCGCTATAGCTGTCAAATCCACATGTCTGATTGAGCCATGTTTCCGACCTACGGTCTTTATAAAATAACATGCAGCGATAATAGTGCCGCTTTTCGATGGGTTTTCTTAAGACAATGTATTCTGAGGGCCCCCCTTCAAAAATCTCGATTGAGACGATCAGGCAGGGCCTGTCTTCCTTTGTGTCCATACAGGACTGGACGAGATCAGTTTCAGCCAAAAGCGCAGTCTCAAATTCTAAATCAATCGTCCCTTCCGGTGGTCGTACCAAAAACCTGTCGCCAAATGCCGCTTCTATATCCTGACGTGTATAGATGTGCTTGTTTCGATCGGGAACTACGTAATAGGAGCGAGACTTAGCCTCCTTAATGCCTATAACAATGACGTTGTGATCGGCCCGCTGTTGATCGTTCTCAAGGTTTTCAAGGGCTTTGGCGCCAGCGCGACCCAACTTGAACCACAAATAGCCATAGTCAAAGTTTTCAGCAGTTACGGCGCCACGCTCCAGACGATCCATCTGACTTCTGATGGAAATGCCAAACGGGTTCAGAAGGGGGGTTTGAACGAGGCCCCCTAATAGAACCGCGAAGAGTGCGAGCGCTATATTGGATCTGCGGATGTTATGTGTCCATGCAGGCATTAACGCCGACAGGAGATAGGTGAACGCCAGGGCAAGCGAGAAAAGCACCACGAGCGCCCCCAGGACCCGGTCTACATTCCAGCCATATTGATCAACTCTAAGCCAAAGAGAATAAACGGCGATCCCGGCAAAGGCGGGGAGGAGGAGCGCCTGTCCACGTGCTGACCAGAGAAAGACTGGATGGGCTTTCGTCTCACCAGCTTCTCCGCTTGAGACCGTTGTGGAGATAATAATGGCAGAAAGAAGAATGAGGCTCGTTGTTGTCGTCGTTGCGGAGGTTGCCGCCCAAAGGGGCTCAAGGCCGACAATTGAAAGGGAAATGAGAAAGGCAAAGGAGAATGCAAAGATAACTGGCGAGACAACTCGCAAAAGCAAAATGGCGATCGCGGCGAGGGCCTCTACAATACTTTCCCGTTGCCGCACAAGCGCGCCGCCTAGAGCTATCAACGTGTAGGCATAAGGATTGTAGAACCATTTTTTCGCAAAAAGATCGGCAAAAAAGGTGATGTCGATCAGTTTGAAGAGCTCTGCCCACAGCAGAAAGACGCCCAGACCGAGACCGAGGAAACAAAACCCCAAAACTGTGATGACCGGGAGATTCCAGGCCTGACGGAATAGAGCTGGATAATCGGTCCACCACCCCGCGGCGTCATGAGCTCGATAGAACCCGATCCCGACATAGGAAATGAGTATTCCCGTAAAAAAAAGAATGTCGCCGGTCGGGTTATTGTAGCTCGCGATGGGGTCGCCGTAGAGACTTGAAAGAAGAAAGTAGAGCCCGGCGATCAGGGAGGCGAGCGCCACACTAAATAGGATTGAAGTTTTTGTGTTTGTCCGGCGGTGGGTTAGGACAAATCCTGCAAACCCCGATATGGCGAAAGCGAGTACCGTCATGCCGTTTGTCGTCAAATCGTTATCAACTGACATATATTCATGGATCGCATAGACAGCGACCCCGGCCATAAACCCAACTAAGCTGGCAAGAAATACTTCGCTGTTGGACATTTTCCTGAGAAACATCTGAACTCCCTCGTCTTACTCATTCGGGCCGCAACTCTTTGCCCACAGCGTGGCGAAAATGGTGCGCGTCTAAGGCCATGATGTGGCAGTGGTAATTTATTATACCGTATCACCTCAGGTTGTGTCTTTAAAGTGATAACTAAATTTATACGCTCGTTTCTCAGAGCCTTGAATGTCCGTGCGATTACCTGTTTGAGATCGGCACGGTTGGTTGTTGCAATTGACCGGGAGCTGCCCCATCATCGCCATCAAACGGCGAATGTCGAATGATAAGGGAGGAAGAAATGACGAAAATTGAGACGGGTACGGAGCATTTTTTAGGCGAAATTAATGACGGGGTTGCGGTCCTGACCATGAACCGGCCAGAGGCGCGCAATGCCATGTCGGGCGAAATGCTGAACGCCATGGCCAAGGTGCTGGCCGATGTGGAAGTGAACCCTGAAGTTAAATGCGTGATCCTGACCGGCGCGGGCAAAGGGTTTTGCGCGGGCGGGGATGTCAAAGGCATGGCGGCATCCAACAAAAGCGGTGAGCGCGCGGCGACACTTGACGAGCGCATTGCGTTGCAGCGGATCTCGCAGCGGGCGACAGCGGGCAAGTTGCACAAAATGCCAAAGCCGACCATCGCTGCCTTGCCGGGCGCGGCGGCCGGGGCGGGACTTGGCCTTGCCATGGCCTGTGATATGCGGGTGATGGCGGACACGGCCATCATGACCACCGCTTTTGCCCGGGTCGGGTTTTCCGGCGACTATGGCGGGACTTACTTTATGAGCCAGCTCATCGGCTCGGCCAAGGCGCGCGAGCTTTATTTCCTGTCGGAGCGGGTTTCGGCGGAAGAAGCGCTGCGGCTTGGGCTTGCCAATTGGGTGGTCCCCGCCGATCAGTTGATGGACAAGGCAATGGAAGTGGCCACCCGCATCGCAAATGGCCCCACGGTTGCCTATCGCTATATGAAGGAGAACCTCAACCGGGCGCTCGCCGGGGAATGGGATGATTGCCTCGACCTTGAGGCGACACACCACATCCACACAGGCCTTACCGAAGACCACAAGGAGGCGGCGCAGGCCTTTGTGGACAAGCGCGAGCCGGTCTTTAAAGGGCGGTAGTTTTCCCCATCACGTATGCGTGAGTAACTCAAAAAAGGGCGGGATTTTTCCCGCCTTTTCTTTCATGATCGCGCGGCAAATTTTGGTTCCATTCATTACAGGCAGTTGGGGTTTCATGAGCAAGCAGACATTGCAGTCGGTGCAGGATTATTACGGCAAGGTTCTTAAAACCAAGGAGGACCTGCAAACGTCGGCCTGCTGTACGGCGGATGCGATTTCGGCGGATATGCGTCCCCTTCTCCTCAATATCCATGAGGAAGTGCGGGCCAAGTTTTATGGCTGCGGGCTGCCGATCCCGTCCGAGATCGAAGGCGCGACGATTTTGGATCTGGGTTCAGGCAGCGGACAGGACGTTTATCTCCTGGCTCAGCTTGTGGGGGAGACAGGCCATGTGATCGGGGTCGATATGACCGAGGAACAATTGGCGGTCGCCAATAAATATGTCGACTGGCATGCCGAGAAGTTCGGGTTTGCCGCCCCCAATGTGGAGTTCCGCAAAGGCTATATTGAGGACCTCAAAGGTGCGGGTCTTGAAGACAGCACCGTTGATGTGGTGGTTTCCAATTGCGTGGTCAATTTGTCGCCGGACAAGCATGCGGTAATGCGCGAGGTGTTCCGGGTCCTCAAGCCCGGCGGCGAGCTTTATTTCTCTGACGTTTATGCCAGCGAGGCCGTGCCGGACGCGCTTAAAACCGATCCGCTCTTGCTCGGCGAATGCCTGGGCGGCGCCTTGACAGAGGAAGAGTTTGAAGCGGCGCTCACGGCTGCGGGCTGTACGGATTTTGAAGTAACCGCGCGCACGCCCATTGAGATCGACAATGAGGAGATCCGCAAAAAGGTTGGCGACATCACTTTTGCCTCTTTGACGGTGCGGGCCTTTAAAGAGCCGGGCTGCTGTGGGCCGTCACGCAAAAACATTTTGTCTCAGAGCACTGGCTGCTGCTGATTAGACCTTAAATTTTGTGTTTTTCTAGACGAGGTGAAACCGCGTGCCGCAAAGGGTGACATGGGTCTCGTCGCAGGGAAGACCCCGCTTTTCGGCGGCGGCCAGGATGGCCTGCTTGTCCGTGACTTCAATGTCGAGGGCGCTGAGGCCCGGACCCCGTCCGTCCTTGGCTTTGACAAACCGGACTCGCGCATTTTCCAGGTCAAAGTAAAAGCGTCCATGTTCGCCAATCTCCAGCGGGCGGCGGGCAATGATGGCCCAGCGCTCGGCCATGGGCTCGGGCGTGTCTGATTGGAGCTCGGCCGCGCGGATGGCCTTGACCCTTGTAGACCCCGCCTTGTTCTCCCAGCCTCTGCCGCCTGCGGGCGGCCAAAAGCCCTCTGGCTCGAAGGGTTCGGTGACATCAACTTCGAAGAAACTCCCGCCCATGTCACCGGGATGAAGCTGCATGTATTTGCCGTTTTCATGGGCGTGTTCCCAGGCCACGCGCACGCCCTGATCGGCGGCGCGGGCGCGCACATCGTCCTGAACGTCCTTTGAGGCAGCGGCGCAGATCACCATATAGCCGCCATTGCCGCCGCGCCGCGCCAGATAGCGTCCGGCGGCAGTGCCCTCCTTGACCGGCGCCACCACCTCGATGAAATTTGTGCCGATGGGCATGAGCGCATTTTCAAGGCCAAAGGCGGCCACGCCCTCATCGACAAAACAGACATCCATGTCGAAGACGGCCTTGAAATCCTCCAACACGGGGGCGAGTTTTTCCGCGACGAGGCAGATCTGGCGCAAAACAATAGACATGGGCTTTCCTTCCTGGTGTTTCAGGCTAGGACGGTCCGGCAAATACCGCAAGCGCCCTTGAGTTTTGCGAGTTGCGGGTTGATAGTGGCGCCCAGGTCGAATCTTGCAGAGAGGAAGAGGGAGCACGAGATCATGGGAAAGAAGATCGCAATTGGTGTGGGCGCAGTCGTGGTTCTGATCGCGGCGGGACTTTTTTTCCTGACCTCGAATCTTGATGGCATCGTCAAAAACCTTGTTGAAAAATATGGGTCCGAGGCCACGGGCACTGAGGTGGCGCTGGGTTCTGTGGATCTCGATTTGACGGGGGGCTCCGTCACAATAGGCGAGTTGTCGGTTGGCAATCCCGCGGGCTTTAAAACTACCCATGCGTTCAAGATGAAAAATATTTCGGTGACGCTGGATGCGGAAAAGTCGACGCGTGATCTTATCGTCATCAAGGAAATCCTGATCGACAATCCGCAGGTGATTTATGAGCAGGTGGGCAAGTCGTCCAATATCGACAAGATCAAAAAAAATGCGAGCGGCGATGGGCAGGCCTCCGATGAAGCCGAGGGTGCCTACAGCGGGCCCAAGATCATTATTGAGACATTGACGTTCACCGGCGGCACCGTGGAAGTGAGCGCCGAAGGGGTTTTGAAAGAAGATCTGGCAACAGACCTTCCCGCCTTTACGCTGCGTGATCTTGGCAAGGCACAAGGCGGCGCCACGCCCAATGAAATCGCTGTTGAGATTACCAAGAAACTTTCAAGCGTGGCGATGGATGCGGCCGCCAAGAAGGGCGTTCAAGGGGTGCTCGACAAAGTGATGGATGGTGCCGGTGACACCTTCAAGGATGTTAAAGAAGGTATTGGCGGGCTCTTTGGCGGCAAAAAAGACGAAGAGAAGTAGAGACCCGTGGAGGAAAGCGGCACGCTTTTTGTTATCGCGCAGCTCGCGCTGGGGCTCATCGGTTTTGGCGCGCTCTTGATTGCGCTGCAACCGAAGTCGCTGTCGACCTGGCGCAAAGAAGATCAGTTCCGTTTCTGGTTCTTTCTGCTTTCCGGGCTGGAAATCGTTTTCTTCTCATTGCTGCCGACGGTGATCTACCAGTTCACTTTGGAGGCGGCCTTGGCCTGGCGGTTTTCAGCGGTGCTCTTTCTTGTGGTGGTAAGCGCGCATCTCTATCAGGCGATCACGCAAGGCGCCATTTTGATACGGGGGCATTTGCCAACGACAAGCCGTGTCATTTTTGCCTGCTCCATGTCAGCACTTCTTGCGAGTGAGGGGCTGCTCATCAGTCTTTCGCTCGATTGGCCCTTGGGTCAACCTGGGGGACAATATGCCCTGGCGACCCTGCTTTATATGATCCTGGCGGCGGTGACTTTTGTGCGCTTGCTTCAGTTTGCCGGTGAAAGCGGTGAGAAATGACGGATCCGGCCGGCGTCCTCATTGATCTTCATGACATCGACTTGGCCTATAATGGTCAAACGATCCTGGAGCATGTCTCTCTTTCGGTGGGGCCTAAGGAGATTGTAACGCTGATCGGGCCCAATGGCTGCGGCAAGACCACGCTCATCCGTGTGCTGTTAGGATTGGCGCAGCCGGACCGGGGTGCGGTGAAGCGCCGGGAGGGGCTTACCATCGGCTATGTGCCGCAAAAGATCTCCGTTGAGCCAAGCTTGCCGCTCACTGTGCGGCGATTTGTTTCGCTTGGCGGGGTCAAGGATCGGGCGCGGATCGACGAGGCGCTGGCCCATGTGGGGGCGGGCCATCTGGCTGAAGCGCAGGCCAACCGCCTGTCAGGCGGTGAATTTCAACGGGTTGCTCTGGCCCGCGCCATTGTTCGCCAGCCGGATATGCTGGTGCTTGATGAGCCGGCGCAAGGGGTCGATGTGCAGGGACAAGCGGAGTTTTACCGGCTGCTCAGGCATTTGCGCGACGAGCTGGGCTGCGGCATTTTTCTGGTGAGCCATGATCTTCACTTTGTCATGGCGGCCACAGATCAGGTGATTTGTCTCAATAAACATGT
>SBGZ01000092.1 GCA_006226415.1 Alphaproteobacteria bacterium | reverse complement strand
TTGCCGAACATGACAATGCCTTGGCTCCCGATGCCCACATTGGTGCCGACCACGGAGCGGAAGGCGGGCGAGGTGCGCCCCAGCTCAAAGACCACGCGGACTTCTTCTTCCATGGTGAGGCCCAGGCCGCCATATTCGGTCGGGATCGACAGGCCAAAGAGGCCAAGCTGGCGCATCTCCTCAACAATCTCTTCCGGCACTTCGTCGTCTTCAGCCACTTGATGCTCAATGGGCACCAGGCGCTCGGCAACAAAGCGTGCGACCATATCCAAGAGTTGCTGCAGGGTTTCGGCGTCAAGGGCCATGTTTTCCTCCCAGGGTTTTTGTGTCAGGTTAGGACAGACGGACGAGATGGCAAAGGAGAAATCTGGCTCAAAAGGGATGCACGGGCCCTCGCGGCCTGATAAGACTGAGCCTCACCCATCTCTTCTCCCTCCGGAGCCCTTCCCATGCGCACAGACCACCGCCCCTATTGGATGCGCCGCCTACAGACGGCCTATCATCTGTGGTGGCAACGGCATTTTCTGGAGCCGCAATTTGATCATGTGGGCGAAGGGTTGGAGACCGCCCCGCCCTGGCGGGTCGAGGTGATCGGCGAAAATATTCGCCTCGGGAACCATTGCCACCTCAGGCCCTACCGGTTTAACCCCATCCTCTTTTGCACCTGGCCGAACGGAGATGCGCGTGGACGGATTGAGGTTGGCGATCATGTGCTGATCACGCCCGGCGTGCGCATCATGTCGGCGCGGCAGATCACGCTCGGCGACAATGTCATGCTCGGCTCCAATGTCATCCTGTCGGATTCGGACTGGCACGAGATTTACGATCGCACCTCGGCGCCCGGTGATGGCGCCCCCATCACGCTCGGGGACAATGTGTGGATCGGTGAGCGCTCCACTGTCCTTAAAGGGGTGAGCATCGGCGAGAATTCCATCATTGGCGCGGGCTCCGTGGTGACCCACGACATTCCCGCCAATGTGGTGGCCGCGGGATGCCCGGCCCGAGTGGTCAAAGCGCTTGACCCGGCGCAGGGCATGATCACCCGCGCCAAGATGTTTGAAGACCCGGCAAGGCTGGAACAAGAGACGCAGGACATCTATAAATATCTGATGCGTGACAACACCCTCATGAAATGGCTGAGGGTGAAGCTGGCGCCCACACAAAAAGACTAGAGGAACACCCCATGACGCAGAAACCGGACACCAAACCGGGCACCGGCCCGCTTGAAGGCTATGTCACCTGGCCAGGCTGGGACCCGCATGAAGATTTTTTGGGGCCCTTCTATCACCGCAAGGACGGCGACAAATACCGCACCGCCTTTGTGGTTGAGCAGAAGCATATCAACGGCGGCGGCGCGGTGCATGGCGGGCTGCTCATGTCCTTTGCGGACCATTCCATCTTTGTCTTCGCGCAGGATGTGCTGGGCGCGCGCGTGAGCGGCGTCACCATTACCCTCAACGGCGAATTTGTCTCCGCCGGGCAGCTCGGGGATTTTGTTGAGTCCACCGGCGAGGTGGTGCGCGAAACCCGGTCCCTCGTCTTCGTGCGCGGGATCATTCACACAGGCGACACGGTTCTTTTGAACTACTCCGCCATTATAAAAAAACCACCGCAGAAGTGACATTTCGCCCCGGCGGACCCACACGGGTTGACAAGCCGGGCCCCGGGCGCACAAATGGCGCCCGAAAAGAACAACAATAACTCTTTGGGAGAGAATTCAATGACCCTTCGTTTTGACAATCGCGTTGCCATCGTAACCGGCGCCGGGGGCGGCCTTGGCCGTTGCCATGCGCTTGAACTTGCCCGCCGCGGCGCCAAAGTCGTGGTGAATGACCTCGGCGGTTCCGTCGACGGCTCGGGCGGCAATTCGGAAGCGGCGGAAAAGGTCGTTGCCGAAATCAAGGAACTGGGCGGGGAAGCCATCGCCAACGGTTCTTCCGTTACCGATGATGCCGGTGTCGAAAACATGGTCAAACAGACCCTCGACGCCTTTGGCCAGATCGACATTTTGATCAACAACGCGGGCATCCTGCGCGACAAGAGCTTTGCCAAGGTCTCCATCGACGACTTTGAGCTGGTGGTGGACGTGCACCTGATGGGTTCGGTGAAGCCAACCCGCGCGGTCTGGGAACACATGAAAGAGCGCCAATATGGCCGCATCATGGTGACCTCTTCTTCCTCGGGCCTTTATGGCAACTTCGGCCAGACCAACTATGGCGCCGCGAAGCTCGGCCTTGTTGGTTTCATGAACACGCTGAAGATCGAAGGTCAGAAAGACAATATCAAAGTCAATGCGCTGGCGCCGGTTGCCGCGTCGCGGATGACGGAAAATCTGATGCCGCCGGAAGCTCTAGCCGCGCTGAAGCCGGAATTTGTATCGCCAGGCGTCATGTGCCTCGTTCATGAAGATGCGCCGACCGGCGAAATCCTTTGCGCGGGTGGCGGCGTCTTCTCACGGGCGCAGATCGTTGAAAGTCAGGGCGTTTTCCTCGGCCATGATTTCACGGCTGAAAATGTCTGGGAGAATTGGGAGAAAATTTCTGACTTCTCGAACGCCAAGCCTTACTTCATGGGCGGCGAGCAGACCGGAAAGGTCTTTGAAATGATCATGGCTGGCGCGAAGAAGTCGTAGGCTGGAAAAATTTTGTAACCCCGGGCTTGACCCGGGGTCCAATGGCCTCAAAATCTCTGGATGCGCCAGTTTTATGTCTACATCCTGACTAACCGTCAATACGGCACCCTCTACGTCGGCATGACAGGCAATCTGGCTCGACGAATCTGGGAGCACAAGTCCAAGTCGGTGCTTGGATTTACCAAGACATATGGTTTGGATCGTTTGGTTTACTTCGAGGTGTCAGATACAGCTCAATCTGCTGCTCAACGTGAACGTCAAATAAAACGCTGGAATAGGGCCTGGAAGATTCAACTCATAGAAAAGACCAACCCTGAATGGATTGATCTCTATGACGAAGTAAATCGCTAAGCTATTGGACCCCGGCTCGTGCTCATTTCATTCGCTTGGCCGGGGATACAACTAATTCGAAACCCCCGGGCTCGACCCGGGGTTTTCATTTACGGTTCGTTTTGGGGCTCTTTCACCTTTGGGCAAGAAAGATTCCCGTGTTCCCGCGCAGGCGGGAACCCAGGAGCAATAATTGCCGACGCCTCACGGGGTGCTCTGGACCCCCGCCTTCGCGGGGGAACCCATTAAAACGTAACCCTGGGATTGTCCCGGAAATGACAAAGGGGGTCTTCACGCGAAGACCCCCTTTTTATGTTCGGTTTGTCTTGAGCTCCTAAAGCCCCAAGATGGCCTTCGACATGATGTTGCGCTGGACCTCGGAAGAGCCCGCGTAAATCGTCGTCTTGCGGTGATTGAAATAAATCGGCGCAAGAGACGCGGCATAATCGGGGCCGATGGGCGGCTGGTTGGTGAGCCCATCAAGCGAGGCATCGGTGTCGCGCTCAAACGGCATGACATAGTAGCCGACCGCCTCTGTCGCCAGAAGCTCCAGACGCTGACCCACTTCCGTGCCGCGCAGTTTCAACATGGAGGAATTGGCCCCCACGGCCCCACCTGTCGACAGGGCCGCAAAGACGCGGCGCTCATTGAAATCGATTGCCATGAGCTCGCGTTCACAATCGGCAATCTGGCGCGCAAAATCCTCATCGTCGATGAGCCGCGTGCCAGTATCGGAACGCTCCTTCTTCGCCATTTCCTTGATGTGCTCGATCACGCGGGTAAGGCGCGGCGCATAGGCGTTGCCCCGCTCGAACTGCAGAAGATACTTGGCGCAGGTCCAACCATCGTTTTCCTTGCCCACCAGATTTTCTTTCGGCACTTTGACGTCCTCGAAGAAGCACTGGTTGACTTCCTGATGGCCGATGGCCGGCAGGTCGATGGTGTAGATCGGATCGATGGTAATGCCCGGTGTCTTCATGTCGAGCAACAGGAAGGAGATGCCTTCTTGTTTCTTGCCAGAATTGTCCGTCCGGGCGAGCAGGAACATCCAATCGGCATATTGCGCGAAGGTGGTCCAGGTCTTTGACCCGTTGAGGAGGTAATGATCGCCCTTGTCCTCGGCCTTGAGAGACAGAGAGGCGAGGTCCGAACCGGAACCCGGCTCCGAGTAACCCTGACACCACCAGCGCTCACCGGCGCGGGTCTTGGGCAGATGCTCTTTCTTTTGCTCGTCCGTGCCAAAGGCCATGATCACAGGGGCGCACATGATGGTGCCCATGTTTTCGCCAAGCGGCACGCCTGCGGCATTGAGCTCAAAGTCGAAGATATATTTTTGAACCTGGGTAAAGCCCGGGCCGCCATATTCCTTCGGCCAGTTGATGCCCATCCACCCTTTCTTGGCGAGCTTCTGCTGCCAGGCGATGGTGGCTTCTTTTCCGAGATGGTGCGTTTTGGAACGCTTCTGACGCTCGGCCAGATCGTCGGTCCATTCCGCGGCAATAAATTCACGAACCTCCTGACGGAAGGCTTCGTCTTCTGGACTAAATGCGAGATCCATGGGGCCTTATCCTTTCAGGTACTGGATGTCCGGCTTGCCGCCGATCACCGCGCCGATGGCGGGCTGCGCCGCCTTGAAATGATCCGAGGCACCATGGGCTTTCAGAGCATCCTGATCCGCGTATTTTTCAATCACGAAGATCATGTCGTCGTTGTCGGAGGCCTGCATGATGTCATATTGCAGGCAACCGCTTTCGTTCGCGCGGACTTGTTCGGCCAGGCTTTCCATGACCTTCTTAAGTTCTGCGCCCTTGCCTTCCTGTGCCGGAAGCTTTGCGACTACACCAATCATATTCTTGTCTCCCCTCAAGCCGCTGCGCGATCGACGTTGGTATAACGGCGCAGGTGATGATCCACATTGCCAAAGAGCGTATCGATCATCGTGAGGCGCTTGAAGTAATGGCCCACATTGAGCTCGTCGGTCATGCCCATGCCGCCATGCAGCTGCACCGCACTCTGGCCGATCATCTTGCCGGACTTGCCGATCTGAACCTTGGCGGCGGAAGCCGCCTTTTTGCGCTCTGCATCACTTTCATCGAGCTTAAGGTTGACCATGTAGGTCATGGAAATGGATTGCTCATATTCCATGAACATGTCGACCATGCGGTGTTGCAGAACCTGGAATTTGCCGATCGGCTGTCCGAATTGTTCGCGGGTCTTACAATATTCCACAGTGGTGTCGTTGAGCACTTTCATGGCGCCGCAGGCTTCTGCACAGAGCGCCGCAATACCCTGATCGACGACCTTTTCCAGGAGCGGGCCGCCTTTGCCTTCCTCGCCGATGAGCGCGTCCGCGCCGACGGCAACATTTTCCAGGGTCACTTCGCTGGCGCGCAAACCATCAATGGTCGGATAGTCCCGGGTGGAAACGCCGTTGGCGGATTTATCGACGATAAAGACAGAAATGCCGTCGGCATCGCTTTGCCCGCCCGATGTGCGCGCGGTAATGATCAGCTTGTTGGCCCAGGGACCGCCCAGCACCACGGCCTTGTAGCCGTTCAGGGTGTAACCGTCGCCGGATTTCTCCGCCTTGGTGGTGATGTCGAAGAGGTTGAAGCGGCTTTGCGGCTCGGCAAACCCAACCGCGTAAATGTCTTCGCCGGAAATAATGCCGGGGATGAGCGCCTTCTTCTGATCTTCGGAGCCGCCTTCGCGAATAAAGCCGCCGCCCAGAACCACCGTCTGGAAATAAGGCTCAACCACGAGACCGCGGCCCAGTTCTTCCATGATCACCATGGTGTCAATTTGCGAGCCACCCATGCCGTCGTATTCTTCCGGGAAAGGCGCTGCCAGTAGCCCGAGTTCGGCAAAGGTGTTCCAGTGATCGCGGCTCATGCCCTCTTCGGACTCCACGATCTTGCGACGAGCGTCGAGATCGTAGTTTTCACGGACAAAGCGCTGCACCATGTCGCGCAGCATTGATTGTTCTTCAGTGAATGAGAAATCCATTTTGTTTCTTCCCTTTTGAGATTTCTTATTATCGCGCCTTAAAGACCCAGAACGGCCTTGGCGATGATGTTATGTTGAATTTCGTTGGACCCGCCAAAGATCGAGGTCTTGCGGGTGTTGAGATAGGTGGGCACGGCGCCTGCGGCGTAGTTCGGACCGACCGGGAAAACATTCGAGCCATCGGCCATGGGGCCGTTGCGGAACGGATAGCCATAGTAGCCTACCGCCTCGATGGTGAGCTCGGTGATGCGCTGACCAATTTCAGTGCCGCGGATCTTCAGAAGCGAGGCTTCCGGCCCCGGCCCCTTGCCGGAGCTTTCCGAGGCAAGGGTGCGAAGCTCGGTATATTCCAGCGCGGTCAATTGAATTTCCACATCGGAGATCTTGCGGGCAAAATCCTGATCTTCAATCAGCGGCGCACCGCCGGAAACTTCGGTCCTGGAAATTTCCCGCAGACGCTCGATCGCACGCTTGGAACGGGCCACCCCGGCAATGCCGGAACGCTCGTGAGAGAGCAAGAACTTGGCATAGGTCCAACCCTTGTTCTCCTCACCTACCCGATTGGAAACCGGCACACGCACATCTTCGAGGAAGACTTCGTTGACCTCGTGGCCGCCCTCAAGCGTGATGATCGGCCGAACCGTAATGCCCGGCGTTTTCATGTCGATGAGAATGAAGGAGATGCCTTCCTGCTTTTTGACGTCCGGGTCGGTGCGGCAAAGGCAGAACATCCAATCGGCATATTGGCCGAGGGTCGTCCAGGTCTTGGCACCGTTGATGACATATTCGTCGCCATCGCGGACTGCGCGGGTCTTCAGGCCCGCCAGGTCAGAACCGGCGCCTGGCTCGGAATAGCCCTGACACCACCAGACCTCGCCCGACAGAATGCCCGGCAGAACCGATTTCTTTTGTTCGTCAGATCCGAAGGCCATGATGACCGGCGCCAGCATGTTCATACCGAAGGGGAGCGGCGGAATTGTCTCGGCCAAGGCGTTCTCTTCGCCCCAGATATATTTCTGGGTGACCGTCCAGCCCGTGCCGCCGTGTTCGACCGGCCATTTGGGCGCGGCCCAGCCTTTCTTGTAACAGATCTTGTGCCAGGCAAGATGCTCTTCGCGGGTCAGTTTTTCGCCCCGCTTTTGCTTGTCGCGAATTTCCTGCGGGTAATTCTCGGCGATAAAGGTGCGCACCTCTTCACGAAAGGCGGCATCTTCCGGCGAAAAATCAATATCCATGGGTTCTCCTCCAGATGTGACCGGGCGTCATTCTTGTTTTTCTAAAGCCCGAGTGAGGCGGGAGACTCCACAAAGTTGACACTAACGTCAAGTTCAATGTCCGCAATTTGGCAAAGGGACACTTGGGCCCCTTTTCCTCCCACCAAACGACAAATCCTAGTCACACATGAAAGCATGCATTTTTCAAGTGGATTTGGGAAAAAGCGCTCCGGTTTTTCCCCGATTTGTAGCCGCTGTCAGGATCGCAAGAGGCCAAGCGTCAAAAGCCCGCCGGAGGGGGCATCTTCGAGGGCGAAAATGGGGCGGCGCGGGAAGCGGGCGAGCAAGCGCTCTGCGCCAGGTCCTGTGCCGGGATCGGTGAGCCAGCCATGGCTGCTGCCGCCGGGAGCCAGCGCTTCCAAAAGCATTGCCGCGACCGCCGCTGTAGGTCCATCGAGAAAAACCGGTACGCGCATATGGCGGGCAGCAATGAGAGCCCCCAGATGAGCCGCCAGCTCCCGGCTTCCCAATCGGGCCAGGATGGCAAGAGGATCGGTTTCTGATGGGGCGATGATCTCAGGCGAGACATCGCCGAAGGTCCAGCCTTCAACCGGCTCACCGGTAAAGGCGGCTGCCACGAGCGCGGCAGCAGCGTCAGAGCCGAGCCCTGCCTGGCGCAGGATAATGAGATCGGCGTCCGCCGCGATGACTTCCATGCCGAAGGCGATGGTGGCAGCGCAGCCCTGTTCGTCAAACGAGGGCGCATCTGCCACATCCGGTGACGGCAAACGCATGGCCAGATCAAAGGCTCTCAGCCCTGCCCCGAGCTCTCCGGCGAGCCGTGCGAGATTGCTTTGGCCGGCCTCAAGAGCAGCGAAGTCTGTCGCCAATTTCTCTCGTTCTGCCTCAGGGCGCGTGCCAAACACCGAGGCATAGACTGCCACCAGAGGACGCTCCACCTTCGGCTTTTTGAGGTCTCGCCAATGGCAGATCCAGTCGCTGATCTCAAGCGGAACCTCCCCCTCCTCGGGAAACTGTGAAATGAGATTTCTGATGTCTTCAAAAGGGCTTAACGCTGTTTGCTCACTCATTTCTTTATGCTTCTCCTTGAGCAAAGCGGGTGAGCCAGTCCAGCTCCTTGCGCAGGGATACGACCTTTCCAATGACGATCAGCGCGGGCGGTTTCATGCCTTCCTTTTCGATGTCACTGGCAACCTCTGCCAGGGTGGTTTCCAGCACCTTCTGCTCCGGCGTGGTGGCTTTGGAAATCACCGCCACGGGCTCGTTGGCCGCCCGACCGGCCGCCATGAAATGCCCGGCGATGGTCCCCACATGTTTCATGGCCATGTAGAGCACAATGGTGGGCGATCCTTTGGCGATGGCGGCCCAGTCCAGATTGGCCGGCACGGAGCCTCCCGCCATGTGTCCGGTGAGGAAGGTGACCGCATGGCCCATGTCCCGGTGCGTGGCCGGTATGCCTGCATAGCCGAGCCCGCCCACCCCAGAGGTGATGCCCGGTACCATGCGGAAGGGAATGCCCTCGGCGATGAGGGCCAGCCCCTCCTCGCCGCCCCGGGCGAAGGTGAAAGGGTCGCCGCCTTTAAGACGCAGGACCTTTCTGCCCGCCTTGGCGAGACGGATCAGGGTGGCGGAGATGTCTTCCTGTTTCGGTGAAGGCGCACCGCCCTTTTTGCCGGCGTCGATCATCTCAGCGGCGGGGTTCGCCATTGCGAGAATTTCCTTCGATACCAGGGCGTCATAGACCACCACATCGGCTTCTGTGAGGGCGTGCACGGCCAGGCGTGTCACAAGCCCGGGGTCGCCCGGCCCAGCGCCCACCAGCCAGACCCAGCCCGGTTTCATTTCCGGCAAGGGCGCAAAACGACCCTGATTTATCTTCTCATTTGACATTGAGTTTCTAATTTAATTCTTTGTTTTTAATCGAGTTTTTTACTTCTCTCAAAAACAGTAAGTTTATGGCAGGGAATCTTCCCCTATATATGAGTGAAGAACCCTTTTGATGCGAGGATTTTATGCGCGGACGCACAGCCTGGATGGCCCTTGGCGGCATTGGTCTGGCCCTACTCTTGATTCTGCTTATCCGGTCGAACCCGGATGCGCTCAACAGCCAAGGGTCCCAGATCAACCTGCTCTACACAGTGACGCTTTTGGTGCTGGTGGCTTCCAGCGTATTCGCCGGGCAGCGGTCGGATGCCTCTACCGCCCTCAAATACGCCATCATCTGGGCCGGGATCTTTGTCGGGATCGTCGGGCTTTATGCCTTCCGGACCGAGTTTGCTATTTTGGGCCAGCGCATAGCGCTTGAAATGAACCCCGCCAAGGGACGCTCAAACGGCGATGGGACGGTGACCCTCTACCGATCCTTGGGGGATCATTTTGCCGCTGATGGGGAAATCAACGGCAAACCCGTGCGCTTTCTGGTCGACACCGGCGCCAGCGATATCGCCCTGCCGATCAGCGTGGCTGAGCGCGTGGGGATCGACACCCGCCGCCTGACGTTTAACCGCCCCTACAACACAGCCAATGGCATGACACTCGGCGCCTCCATCCGGCTGCAGAAGGTCACCATCGGCGACATCACCCTCTATGATGTGGACGCTTCCGTCATGCAAAAGGGTAGCATCGAGCCGCTTTTAGGCATGAGCTTCCTCAACCGCCTCAAAGGCTACGAAGTGAACGGCAATAAGATGACCTTGCGTAACTGAACGCATTTTGCTCATAAACTCTTCATCTCTGCCCTTTACACAGAAATCTGTCTCATTCTTTATCTGGAGTTCCAGCCCCCATGCTGCCCAAGCCCCGCATAGACCTTCAACCCAATACCGCCGACTATGAGCGTCTGCCTCTCGTAAAGCCCACTGGCTTTCGCGAATATGATGCGCGCTGGCTGTTTGGCTCGGAGATTAATCTCCTGGGTATCCAGGCGCTGGGCGCGGGCCTCGGCACCTTGATCCATGAGCTGGGGGTCGAACCCGA
This sequence comes from Alphaproteobacteria bacterium, assembly GCA_006226415.1. Lineage (GTDB taxonomy): Bacteria > Pseudomonadota > Alphaproteobacteria > M2410 > M2410 > M2410. Next base: position 2,599 of record SBGZ01000092.1, on the reverse strand, counting down.
GATTGCAGTGGGGCACGACTTTCGCTCCTATTCCGGCTCGATCCAGAAGGCACTTATCGTGGGTCTGATGAGCGCGGGCTGCCGGGTCAAGGATATTGGCCTCGCCCTTTCGCCCACCGCCTATTATTCGCAATTTGCGCTGGATGTGCCCTGCGTCGCCATGGTGACCGCCAGTCACAATGAAAATGGCTGGACGGGCGTGAAGATGGGCGCCAATCGCCCTCTCACTTTCGGCCCTGACGAAATGACCCGGCTGAAAGAGATCGTCCTGGAGGGTGCTTATAAGGCCCGTTCGGGCGGCAGCTATTTTCATGTGCCGGACATGGCCGAACAATATATGACGGACCTTTATAATCGGCCGCAGCTGAACCGCCCCATCAAGGCGGTCGTTGCCTGCGGCAATGGCACGGCGGGGGCTTTTGCGCCCGACGTCTTGCGGCGGGTTGGCGCGGAGGTGATCGAGCTCGACTGCGACCTTGATTTCACCTTCCCGCGATACAACCCCAACCCGGAAGATATGGAGATGCTTGAGGCGCTGGCCCATGCCGTGAAAGCCACCGATGCAGATGTGGGCCTGGCCTTTGATGGCGATGGCGACCGCTGCGGCGTGGTCGACAATGAGGGCCATGAAATCTTCGCTGACAAGGTCGGCGTCATGCTGGCGCGAGACCTCTCCGCCCGGCACGAAAATTCGCAATTCGTTGTGGATGTTAAATCCACCGGCCTCTTCATGACCGACCCGGTGCTCTTGGAAAATGGCGCCAAGACCGATTACTGGAAGACCGGCCACTCCTACATCAAGCGCCGCGCCCATGAGATTGGCGCCTTGGTGGGCTTTGAAAAGAGCGGCCATTATTTCTTCAATACGCCGATTGGCCGCGGCTATGACGATGGGCTCGTCTCGGCGCTGGCGATCCTCGACATGCTGGACCGCAATCCGACCATGACCATGGCGGATCTATACCGCGACTTGCCGCAGACCTGGGGCTCGCCCACCATGTCGCCGCATTGTCCCGATGAAGTGAAATACGACGTGGTCGACCGGATGATCAAAGTCTTTGAAGATATGGCGGCCCAGGGCGATACGCTTATCGGACAGCCCATCCGCGACACCAATACGGTGAACGGCATCCGCATCACGGTGGAAGATGGCACATGGGGGTTGGTGCGCGCTTCGTCCAACAAGCCCGGCCTTGTGGTGGTTGTGGAAAGCCCGACGTCTGAAGCCAATATGAAGGCGATGTTCGAAGAGATCGACGCGCGCCTATCAGCCCAGCCTGAGGTAGGTGAATACGATCAGAAGATCTGAAGTGGGTGTGTCATGTCATCCCGTGGCTTGACCACGGGATCCAGAGCAAAGCATGAGAACCTCGCCTTCTGGATTCCGCGATCAAGTCGCGGAATGACAGTTGTGTTTTTGCGGCTTGACCTCAGCGCGATAAATTAACCGGTCTCGAAACCAAATCATTGTAGGCTTCCTTTCAGAATCACTCTCATGGGAGGACGACATGGCCAGCATATGGGCCCAGGCGAAGGAAATGGCGGCGGCAACACCGGCGGCACGTAACCGCTATGTGGATTTTTTGCGGGCCTTTTCGATCCTGATCGTGATTACTGGGCATTGGCTCATCGCCGCCTTTTACTATGACGGAGCTGAGATCACCCTGGCGGATATCCTGGCGCTCAAGCCAACAATCCAGTGGCTCACCTGGATTTTTCAAGTGATGCCGATCTTCTTCTTTGTCGGCGGCTATGCCAACGCGGTCTCCCTTGAGAGTTCCAAATCTAAAAATGAATCTTATGCGGCCTGGCTGACGGGCCGATTGCACAGACTGGTCACGCCCTTGCTGGCGGTCATTCTAGTCTGGGGCGTCCTTGCCTTTGTCTTCACACAGTTTGGCGCGCGCGTTGAGCTGGTGGCCATCGCAAGCCAGGCGGCCTTGATCCCGATCTGGTTTTTGGCGATCTACATTATGGTGGTGATCTTGGCACCGCTCACCTATCGCTTCTGGAAGGCGTGGGGCTTTAAATCGCTTTTTGTCTTCGTGGCCATCGGTGCCTTGGTGGACTGGCTTTTCTTCGCCATGGACATGCGCATCTTTAACTGGTCGAGCTATTTCTGGGTCTGGCTCTCGGTGCATCACTTTGGCTATGCCTGGGCGGAGGGCCGCATCGGTTCGCCGATCAAGATGCTCGCCCTTTCCCTGCTTGGCCTTGGCGCTTTGGCGCTGCTTATTCTGGCCGGCCCCTATCCGCTGGCCATGGTGGGCTCGCCGGACGAAATTTCCAACACCCTGCCGCCGAAAATGACACTGGTGGCCCTTGGCGTGTTTCAGTTTGGTTTGGCCATGGCCTTGCAGGCACCGATGCGGCGCTTCCTTGACCGGCTCAATGTCTGGGCGGCGACAGTGCTCATCAACTCCATGATCATGACGGTTTATCTTTGGCACCTGACGGTGATGATGGTTGTCGTCGCGGTGCTTTATCTCCTTGGCGGACTTGGTATTTCCATCCTGCCGGACACGGCCTTGTGGTGGGAGACGCGGCCGCTCTGGATCCTCGTTCTTTATGTCGCGCTGATCCCGACCGCTTTGCTCTT
>SBGZ01000033.1 GCA_006226415.1 Alphaproteobacteria bacterium | reverse complement strand
CGTCTCCCGGAAAAGGGCAAGGATTGCCACATCAGTATCTTTGGAACCCCCGGCACGACCTTTGATTTACTGGAGTTTTGGTCGGATCCGATCAACCACCAATCCCCCTAAGGCTCCACGATATTAAAGAACAGCTTGAAGCCATCAAGCAGGCCAAAGAGAGCGGTGAGGTTATCAGCCTTGCCGCTTGTTTTGATGCTGCCATCGCTCATCAGCGCTTCGAGATTTGCCTTGCCGCACCAAAGCGGGTTGAGGTCTTCCCGCGCCAACTCCACAACCGTATCGGCGGAGGCATCTGCTCCCGCTGGCCCGTGGTTCAAGACCCCGCGCCCCACTTCCAGCATTCGCGCCTCCTCGCCCACTTTCAAAAGCAAGGTAAAGCTGAGATCCGCAGCCTTGGGACCATTGAGCCGGACGGCCATCTCATCCAGAATGAGGTCCAGCGGCACGGCGCGCATGGTTTCCAGATTATGCATGGAAATAATCTCGATATTGGGAGCCCCTTCCGCCATCTCTTTCGCGCCCATCAGATAGATGTCGCGCCAGGGGCCGCTCTCCGCCTGATAGCCCATCTGCCGGAGCGCCGCCGCCAAAAGCGCCCGCGCGCCTTGGTGCGAGGGATCGGCAAAGACCACATGATTGAGAACCTGCGCCACCCAGCGATAGTCGCCCGCCTCAAAAGAACCGCGCGCCTTTTCAACAACCGCGTCCGCGCCGCCCATAAATTCGACATAGCGCTTGCCCGCTTCCACGGGCGTATGGGGATTGAGATTCGAGGGATTGCCGTCATACCAGCCGAAGTAAAGCTGATAGATCGCCTTCACATTATGGCTCACTGTGCCGTAGTAATCGCGGTTGTGAAACACCCGCGCAATCGCATCGGGAATGCGGATCTCATCGGCAATCTCAATCGGCGTGCGGCCATGATTGGCAAGACGCAGGGTTTCATCATGCAAATATTTATAAAGATCACGCTGCAGGCTGAGATAGGTCTGCACCCGCTCTTTTCCCCACATGGGCCAGTGGTGCGAGGCAAATACCACTTCTGTTTCCGGATAGAGGCTTTTCAGCTCATGCACGAATTTTGCCCAGGCAAGCGAATCGCGCACCTTCGCGCCGCGCGGCGTATAAACATTGTGCAGGATGTGGGTCACCACTTCTGAAGTGCACAGCGCTTTCATCTGCGGGAAATAGAACATCATCTCAGCGGGCGCTTCCGCATCCGGCGTAAACTGAAAATAGACTTCAACCCCATCGATGACCCGGGTCTCGCCGGTCGCCTTGACGATATCATTGGGTGCCACCAGACCGATGACGCCGCGTGCCTGCCCTGGCCCGAGGCCCGTATCCACATGGCCTTCCGGCCCCATGGGCAGCATCAGCCCATACATATAGGTGGCCCGCCGCCGCATGGTGGTCCCGGCAATGAGGTTTTCACTCACCGCTTCTTCCAAAAAGCCGTCCGGCGCCACAATCGGCACCCCGCGCGCCAGCACCTCATCTGTGAGGATGCCCCGCGAGCCGCCATAATGGTCCACATGGGAGTGCGTATAGATAACGCCGGTCACCGGCCGTTCGCCCACCTTCTCATTGATGAGCTTGAGCGAGGCCGCCGCCACATCCGCGGTGAGGCCGGTATCGACCACCACCCAGCCGGTGTCGCCTTCGATGAAGGTAATATTGGCAAGGTCATAATTGCGCACCTGATAGATGCGGTCGGTCACCTTGAAAAGACCGTGGATGTTATTGAGCTGCGCCTGCCGCCAGAGCGAAGGGTTGACCGTCTCCGGGCAGTCGCCTTGAAACATTTCCCGCGCCTTGGTGTCCCAAATCGGCTTGCCATCGGCGCCCGGCACAAAGTCGCCCTCAATGGTGGCCATAAGCCCGCGGCTGGCATCCTCAAAATCCGATGTGTCGTCAAATGGCAGCCAGTCTTTAAATTTTTGATGAACCGCGCGTGTGGCGTCTGTCGCGCCCTTGGTGTTGGTCATGGAGCTCCTCCCAGGTTCCTTTTGCACCAACAATAGGGCGATCCTCCCCATGAGAAAAGGCCGGAGTTGCCTCCGGCCTTTTGCATGTTGAACCGCTTTGTGGGGCTTTTAGGCCGCCGCCAGGATCGGCTTGTCGTTGATGGTGAGACCAAAGTCGGTCGCGCCCACCTCCACGGTCGTCCCATCCAGCACATCACCAGCCAGAATGAGCCCGGCAAGCGGGTCTTGCAGATAGCGCTGGATCGCCCGCTTCAAGGGACGCGCGCCAAAAGCCGGATCATAGCCCTTGTCCGCCAGCCAGGTCTTGGCCTCCGGTGACAGGGTCAGCGTGATCTTGCGATCTTCAAGCAAGCCTTCCAAGCGCTTCAGCTGGATCTCGACAATCGCGTCCATGTCCTTGCGGCCCAATCGGTGGAACAGGATCTGTTCATCAAGCCGGTTGAGAAACTCCGGCCGGAAGTGCGATTTCACCACCGCCATTACTTCTTCCCGGACAGCCGACGAATCCTCGCCCTCCGGCTGATTCGCCAGAAACTCGGCGCCCAGATTCGACGTCATGATGATCAGCGTATTGGTGAAATCCACTGTTCGCCCCTGACCATCCGTCAGGCGGCCATCATCAAGCACCTGAAGCAATACGTTGAAGACATCCGGGTGCGCCTTTTCAATCTCATCGAAAAGCACAACCTGATAGGGCCGACGCCGCACGGCTTCAGTGAGCGCGCCGCCTTCTTCATAGCCTACATAGCCAGGCGGTGCGCCGATGAGACGCGCCACCGAGTGCTTTTCCATATACTCCGACATATCCACCCGCTGGATCGCCGTATCATCATCGAAGAGGAAATCCGCCAGCGCCTTGGTGAGTTCGGTCTTGCCGACACCGGTTGGCCCCAGGAACATGAAAGAACCGATCGGCCGGTTCGGGTCCTGCAAACCGGCGCGCGCACGGCGCACCGCACGCGAGACCGACGAAATCGCTTCCGCCTGGCCAACCACGCGCTTGGAAAGTTCGTCCTCCATGCGCAGCAGCTTGTCCTTTTCGCCTTCCAGCATTTTGTCGACCGGAACGCCGGTCCACTTGGAGACCACTTGCGCAATATGCTCATCCGTGACCGCTTCCTTGATCATGTCAGAACCGGCTTCTTCTGAGCTTTCCTCAATCTGGGTTTCCAGCTTGGGGATAACGCCGTAGGAAAGCTCACCGGCACGCGCCAGATCGCCATTGCGCTGCGCCACTTCAAGCTCCTGGCGTGCATGGTCGAGCTCTTCCTTGAGCTTTTGTAGATGACCCAAGCGATCTTTTTCAACTTGCCAGCGGCTGGTGAGATCCGCAGAGGCTTGCTCGGCCTCGGCGAGCTCGCTCTCCAGCTTTTCAAGCCGATCTTTCGACGCCGCATCAGTTTCCTTTTTCAGCGCCTCTCGCTCAATCTTGAGCTGAATAACCCGCCGATCAATCTCATCAAGCTCTTCTGGCTTGGAATCCACCTGCATGCGCAAGCGGCTTCCGGCCTCGTCCATCAGGTCGATGGCCTTGTCCGGCAAAAACCGGTCCGTGATGTATCGATTCGACAGCATGGCCGCGGAGACAATCGCCGTATCGGCGATCCGAACCCCATGGTGGAGTTCGTATTTTTCCTTGATACCACGCAAAATCGAAATCGTGTCCGCGACAGTTGGCTCTTCCACAAAGACAGGTTGGAAACGCCGCGCCAGCGCCGCATCCTTTTCCACATGCTTGCGGTATTCGTCCAACGTCGTTGCGCCCACGCAGTGAAGCTCACCGCGCGCCAGAGCAGGCTTTAAAAGGTTGGAGGCATCCATCGCCCCATCGCCTTTGCCCGCACCGACAAGCGTGTGCATCTCGTCGATAAAGAGGATGATGTCGCCGCTCGCCGACGTCACTTCATTCAGAACCGCTTTAAGGCGCTCTTCAAATTCGCCGCGATATTTTGCGCCCGCGATCAGCGAGCCCATATCGAGAGACATCAGGCTCTTGCCGCGCAGGCT
>SBGZ01000050.1 GCA_006226415.1 Alphaproteobacteria bacterium | reverse complement strand
GAGTCAAAAAGCTCGGCGAGATCTGTCTGATGCGGGACGACTTTGTCGAAAGCCGCTTCTGCTTCCGCATAGGTGTCAAACGGCGAGGCAACGACCGTCTTTTCCTGAGGCAGTAGGTTTGAGCAACCGGCCAGAAGACCCAGAGACAAAAAGGCGCAAGCCCGCGCGAGCCGTTTTGGCTTCAGCGCGCTCCGAAATTTTTGGAGACTTTTTTTGACGTTTTCAAACACCTGTACTCAATTTCCCCCAGTATTGGGCCCCCGCCCAAACCATATTACCCATTACCTGGCCTTGAGGTTAAGGGAAATAATTTGCTCTGGCAACGGACTGTGACCCGGGTCTGGACAATCCACAGGCATTGCGAGGCCAATGTTGCAAAAGTCCCACGTTTTGGCCAGTTTCGGCCCTTTTCACGCAATTAACGTGCCACCAATTTTCTGGGGACTTGGCTCGATTTGGGATGACTTCCGGGGATTTCGGAGTAGTCTTTAACCTTGTTTTTCGCAGATTTCAGCCAGTTTTTGGCATTTGAGGAGAGACCCATGGACGTTCGTGCCGCCGTTGCGCACAAATCCGGAGCGCCGCTTACGATTGAAACGGTACAGCTTGAAGGCCCCCGGCCGGGGGAGGTTTTGGTGGAAATCAAGGCCACCGGGGTCTGTCATACGGATGAATTTACTTTGTCCGGGGCGGATCCAGAGGGGATTTTCCCGGCAATTCTCGGCCATGAGGGGGCTGGCGTGGTGGTTGAGGTGGGCGCGGGGGTGACCTCGGTGAAGCCCGGCGACCATGTGATTCCGCTTTATACGCCGGAGTGCCGGCAATGTTCCTATTGCACAAGCGGCAAGACCAACCTGTGTCAGGCGATCCGGGAAACCCAGGGCCAGGGTCTGATGCCGGATGGCACCTCGCGCTTTTCGCTCGGGGGCGAGAAAATCTTTCATTACATGGGGACCTCCACCTTCGCCAATTATTCGGTGATGCCGGAGATCGCCGTGGCGAAAATCCGGGAGGACGCGCCTTTCGACAAGGTCTGCTACATCGGCTGCGGCGTAACCACGGGACTTGGCGCGGTCATCAATACGGCAAAGGTCGAGCCGGGGGCCAATGTGGCGGTCTTCGGGCTTGGCGGCATCGGGCTCAATGTGTTGCAAGGGGCGCGCATGGTGGGTGCCAACAAGATTGTCGGCATTGATCTGAACCCGGAGCGCGAAGCGCTGGGGCGCAAATTCGGCATGACCGATTTCATCAACCCCAAAGACGTGGACAATGTGGTGGAGGCGGTCATTGATGTGACCGGCGGCGGTGCGGACTATTCTTTTGAATGCATCGGCAATGTGGATGTTATGCGGCAGGCGCTGGAATGCTGTCACAAAGGGTGGGGCGAAAGCGTGATCATCGGGGTTGCCGGGGCCGGTCAGGAAATCTCAACCCGGCCGTTCCAATTGGTGACAGGCCGGGTGTGGCGCGGCACCGCTTTTGGCGGTGCCAAAGGGCGCACCGATGTGCCCAAGATTGTCGACTGGTATATGGACGGCAAGATCAACATCGATGATCTCATCACCCACACCATGCCGCTTGAGGACATCAACAAGGCTTTTGATCTGATGCACGCGGGAACAAGCATCCGCTCCGTGGTAGTCTTTTAACCTTACGGGGTGATGATCCCGCTTCCCAGATCCTCGTTGTCATAGCCGAGAATCAAGTGACGGCTGCCGGGTTTTTCCGGCGCCAGGGCTTCGACCTTGACGTCCGACAGCTCTCTGAGGCGCATTGGCGCGCTTTCGCCATCGAGGCGCCAGCCGCGACCGTCAAAGTCAAGGTGATAGCCGGTTTTGTAGAGGGTGGAGCAAAATGGCGCCTGGCCCTCGGTCTCATTGCCCTCATAAGAAGACGCGGTCAGGATATCGCCTTGCCGGGTGACAAAGAGGTCTGAAATATCTCGCCACTCGCCATCTTCATATCCCTTTTTACCGACACAGCCAGGCATGACCGCGCGGCCCAGAGGGCGCACATCGACGATGACCTCGGAGAGGTCGGGCAATTGGCGCGGGCTTTCACCGGTCGCGGCGAAGGAAACATCGCGGAAGAGGGCGAGCTGTCCCACATAATCGCTCGGGGTGGGGGGCAATGAGTGTTGGCCGCGATAGCCGATCAGGATGGAATAGCCGCCAGCCAATTGTTTGCGGCAGGCAATACCCTCGACCTGAATGTTGTCCATCTGACGCACGGCGCCGCCCAGATCATAGTCGTTCGGCAGGGTGACAGCGCCTTTCACCCGGGCGTGCCAGCCCTGTGCGTCCATCGACACCTCCATCAAAAAAAGCTGGCCGGGGTCCGGTCGCTCGTAAAGGGTCCGGTGGCTCTCCGCAGCAATGATGGTGAATTTGCCGTCTGTCATTTTTGCGCCTTGCGGCAGACATATGGCTTCAATATCGCTCGGCGCGAGCTCATGTTTGAGAGCTGGATTTTCATCGACGGTCAGCCGAACCGGGCTCACCGCCAGACCGGCACCTGTTGTGCGCGCCATGGCCAGCGGCAGCTGGGCAAAACTGTCCTTTTCCAGATCGGCAAAGGTGACCCCGTCATAATTTTTGGTGTCGCGGGCGATCAGCAAAGTTGTCTCATCAAGCCAGGCGAGACCGCCAATCGCGCCATTGGTGGAAACATCCTCGATGAGGGTTGTGCGCGGTGGGAGCTCGGGTTGGTCCAGGGGCCAAACGTCCAGGTCCAGCTTTGGTATTTTGGCGCAAGCGGTGAGCAGAAATGGCGCGATGGCCAAATATAAAAAGTGCTTGCGGAGCATGGGCGCGGCCTATCCAAACGGAATTATTGACCGGCCAAGCCTATCAATGGGTTTAGGTGCGGTCCAGCGGAAGCTGGGGATCAGGAAATCCCCAGCTCCTTTTCGGCGAAAGCCCGCGCTCCTTTATAGTCGGCCTTGCCATTGGGGGCGCGCAAATGGTGGAAGAAATGGACGCTTTTGGGCACTTTATAGGCGGCCAGGTGTTCGCGCACGTGAGCTTTGAGATCTTCTTCGGAGACGTCAGATGATGGCGCAACCACGGCAACCACTTTCTGACCCCATTTTTCATCGGCAATGCCCACCACCAAAGCGTCATGGACGTGCGGGTGGGTTTTGAGGGTTTCTTCGACTTCTTCGGGGTAGACTTTTTCTCCTGCAGTGTTGATGCAGACCGAACCGCGCCCGAGAAGAATGAGTGTGCCGTCTTCGGCAACTTTTGCAAAATCTCCGGGTACGGAATAATTGACGCCGTGAATGGATTTAAACACGCTGGCGGTTTTTTCCGGGTCTTTGTAATAGCCGATGGGGATGGGGCCCGTCACGGCCAGGAAACCGGTTTCATCGGATCCGGGGGTGACCTCCGTCAGATCTTCTTTAAAGACCTTGGCGCGTGGACCCACGGTGAACTTCGCTGTCTTGGTGCCGCTTTCCTTATTGGTTTGCGAGACGCCAAAGCCGAAGCCTTCAGATGCCGCCAGAGAATCGATGAGCGTGACCTGGGGAAGGTGTTCGATGAGGCCCTGTTTGACCTCTTCGCTCCACATGACGCCGGACGAGGACATGCGCTCGACACAGGAGACATCGAACTTGCCCGGATTTTCATTCAAGACATTCAGAAGCGGTTTGGCGAAAGCGTCGCCCACAATGGACATGGCGCTGACCCGGTGAGCATCGACCACGCGCCAGAGCTCTTCCGGGTCAAAATGATGGTTGCCAAGCGTCACCGTGGTGGCACCGCCGGTCAGGGCCACAATCGCGCCCATCATGCCGGTGCCGTGCATCATGGGGCAGGCTGGCAGGTAGACGTCTGTGGGCGGGGTCTCACGATAGATGCGGGCATAATCCGCGGCGCTCTCGGGCACGGGCTCACCGGCCACGGCGCGGGCATTGAGTTGATGCTGATTGAGGTCCGACAGGCGCCACATGACCCCTTTGGGCATGCCGGTGGTGCCGCCGGTATAAAGGAAGAGCATGTCGTCGTCGCGGCGCTTGAGGCCAAGCGGCGCGCCATCGCCAGAGGTCACCACGTCCTCGTAAGAAACAGCAAAATCGTTTTGCGGCTTGCCTTCGCCGACCTCAATGAAGAGCTTGACCTTGGTAAGGCGCGGTTTCAGCTCGGCGATATATTCAGCAAACTCCGCGTTATAAAGGATCGCCACGGCATCGGAATTGTCGAAAATATAGATGAGTTCTTCAGGCTGATAGCGATAGTTGACGTTTACGTGCACAAAACGGCCCTTAAAGGCAGCCGAAAGGCCTTCGGAATATTCCGGGCCGTTGCGCAGATAAAAGGCGATTTTGTCGCCGACCTCGGCACCGGCGGCTGTCAGGGCGCGGGCCAGGTTGGCTGTGCGTTTGGCGCTCTCGCCCCAGGTGATGGTGCGGGTTTTCCCGCCCGGCTCCACATGAATATGTGACAGCCTGTCGGCATCAAGCACTGGCTCGATAGCCTCTATAATATCACCATAGTTAAAGCCCATGGACTTATCTCCTCCCTGTTTTTTGGAGCTATTCTAACCTGCTCGGGGACTTTGGAAAGAGGCTTTATCGCATGGGCAAAAATAGTCATAATGGTGGGGTCGAGTGCAGGAAGAGGGGGACTTTATGTCTGGACGGATCAGGGCGGCTCTGGGCGTTTGCCTTTTGGCGATACTGGCGGCGTGTGGCCAGAGCGAAGATGAGGTTAATCCCAATCATCCGGGTTGGGCCGAATATGAAACCGCTTTTTTGCAGGCCTGCAAATCTAATTCTACCGGCGATCAGGAAGCTGTGTGGCGAGGGCTGTGCGGCTGCGCCTTGACCCGGATTAAAACCAGCTACTCTTTGAAAGCGGTGACCACCGGCGCGGTCTCCAAAGAAACCGTTCAGAACATTGGCGGCGAATGCGGCGCGAGCTTAAAGCTTATCGGCGGCCGGTTCCCGGATCTGGCCCGCGACGAGCTGGTCTCGGCCTGCACGGCTGAGGCCGGGGCGCTGGGCGATAAGGCCGGGAGATATTGCGAGTGCTCGGTGCACAAGCTGGAAGAGGGCTACTCCTTCGACCATGTGATGCATGGGCTGGTTTCACGCAAGGAGTTCGAAGCGATCGGCACGGCCTGCGTCGCGGAAGTGGGCGCCGCCTCAAGAGGGTAGGGACGTTGATTGACGCAAATGGTCGATGTCTTCTTCTATGGCTCTTATATGAACATCGCGGTTCTTAAGAGCCTCGGCATTACACCCGCACATGTTGATGTGACCTCTCTTGAAAATTTTGATCTTGTCATCGGTCCGCGCGCCAATCTGTTGAGGAAGGCTGGCGCGACTGTTTGGGGTATTACCGCTCGGCTTGCTGAAGAAGATGTGGCCAGGCTTTACTCTGCTGATGCGGCCACGCTTGCAGGCCTTACCTATCTACCGGAGGCGGTTGTGACGCGGGACCGGTCCGGCCGGGCCCTGCCAGCGGTATGTTATATCGCGCCTCAAATGGAAGAAGGCCGGGCGGAAGACGATTACGTCCAACGCATCCTTGACCCGGCCGAGGCTCTCGGCTTCCCAGAGGACTATCTAGAGAAGATCAGAGGGTTTTTGGCGGGGTGACGCTGAGCTGACTCCCCCCTTGCACGGCTCTTGGTTTTCCCTTATAAACCGCGCTCTTGAACAAGAGCGGGCCGGCCAGTTAGGGCTGCCGTGTCCACTCAGAATGCACTTCTTGAGGGGTTAACCCCTTGAAAATACAAGGAAAAGCAAAATGCCCAAAATGAAGACCAAGAGCGGCGCCAAAAAGCGCTTCAAGCTCACGGCTTCCGGTAAGGTCCGTTCAGGCCAGGCCGGCAAGCGTCACGGTATGATCAAGCGGACCCAAAAGCAGATCCGCAACCAGCGTGGCACCACCATTCTGAAGGATCAGGACGCCGCCCGGGTCGTCAAAAACTTCATGCCGAACGGCTAATTCAGCCTAAGCGTTTGAATGTTTTGACCTTTTTCGGATATTTCGAGAATTTCGTGAGCTAAAGGAGCCAGTCACATGGCACGTGTAAAACGGGGCGTTACCAAGCACGCCCGTCATGCAAAAATCACCAAGGCGGCCAAGGGCTATCGCGGTCGCCGCAAAAACACTTTCCGCGTCGCCAATCAGGCGGTGGAAAAAGCCGGTCAATATGCCTATCGCGACCGCAAGGCGCGCAAGCGGAACTTCCGCTCTCTGTGGATCCAGCGGATCAACGCCGGGACGCGGCTTTATGGCCTGACTTACGGACGATTTATCAACGGCCTCAGCAAAGCGGGCATCGAGGTCGACCGTAAAGTTCTGGCAGATCTGGCTGTGCGCGAACCTGAGGCCTTCAAGGCTCTGGTTGACAAGGCGGAAGCTGCGCTGGCTGCGTAAGCACTCTTCTTAGCATTAGAAGAACCCATTCTCCCCGATCAGGGCCAAACCCCGGCAGAAGTGCTGCCGGGGCTTTTGGCACATGGTACAAGGTGATCCGAATCAAATCGGGTGATCACCGACAAGAAAAGACGAGTGAGGAATAGTTTTAAGTCATGTCTGGTCCAACAATTGAAGAGCTCGAGGCGCTTAAAGTCCAGCTGACCGCAGAGATCGACGGGGCGGCGGATGGCGCGGCGCTCGAAGGTGTGCGGGTGGCGGCCCTTGGCAAGAAGGGTAGCGTGAGCGGCCTCATGAAATCACTCGGGGGCATGGACCCTGAGGTGCGCAAAGAGATGGGGCCGCGCCTTAACGGGCTGAAGAACGAGATCGCGGCGTTGATCGAGGCCAAGGGGGCGGCGCTTGAAAATGCCGAGCTCGACGCGCGGCTGGCGGAAGAGCGTGTGGATGTCACCTTGCCGGTGACGCCCGAGGCGCAAGGCTCGATCCACCCGGTTTCTCAAGTCATTGAAGAGATGACGGCGATCTTCGCGGATATGGGTTTTTCCATCGCCGAAGGGCCGGACATCGAGGATGACTTCCACAATTTCACGGCGCTGAATTTCCCGCCAGCGCATCCAGCGCGCGATATGCACGACACGTTTTTCCTGACCCAGGACGGGGCGGCGCAAGCCTCCGGCGTGGGGGCGGGCAATGAGCCGCCCAAGGTTCTGCGCACCCATACCTCGCCGGTACAGATCCGTCATATGATGACGCATAAGCCGCCGATCCGGATCATCGTGCCGGGGCGCACCTTCCGCTGTGATAGCGATCAGACCCACACGCCCATGTTCCACCAGATCGAAGGTCTGGTGATCGATACAGAAACCCATATGGGGCACCTCAAAGGCTGCCTGGTGGAGTTCATCAAGGCTTACTTTGAGGTCGATGATCTTAATTACCGCTTCCGGCCGCATTATTTTCCCTTCACCGAGCCTTCGGCGGAGATGGACATTGGCTATTCGGTGGAAGAGGGCAATATCTCCATCGGCACCGGCGAGAAGTTCATGGAAATTCTGGGCTGCGGCATGGTGCACCCGAATGTTCTCAAAAACTGCGGGCTGGATCCGGACACCTATCAGGGTTTTGCCTTTGGCCTCGGGGTCGATCGCATGGCGATGCTGAAGTACGGCATTCCGGACCTGCGCCCCTTCTTTGAGGCGGACATGCGCTGGCTGAAGCATTATGGCTTCCGGCCGCTGGATCTGCCCACGCTGGTTGGGGGGATTGCGCGATGAAGTTCACGGTTTCCTGGCTGAAAGAACATCTTGAGACAGATGCCAGCGTTGAAGAAATTACAACGGCGATGACCCGCATCGGCCTTGAGGTCGAAGAGGTGGTCAATCCGGCAGAGCTTTATGCGCCGTTCAAAGTGGCGCATGTCATCGAGGCGAAACCTCATCCGGACGCGGACAAGCTGCGCGTCTGCCGGGTGGACACGGGCGACGAAGTGCTGGAAGTGGTCTGCGGCGCGCCGAATGCACGCACGGGCCTGAAGGGCATTTTCGCGCCGGTGGGCACGCAGCCGCCGAATGTGGATTTTGTTTTGAAGAAAGCGAAAATCCGCGGCGTTGAATCGAACGGCATGCTCTGCTCGGAGCGCGAGATGGGTCTGTCAGATGCCCATGACGGCATTATTGATCTGCCGGAAGATACGCCCATTGGCACACCTTTCGCGCAGGTGATGGGGCTAGGTGACCCGGTCATCGATTTTGAAGTCACGCCCAACCGGCCCGACTGGAACGGGGTCGATGGCATCGCCCGCGATCTGGCGGCCTCCGGTCTTGGCACGCTCAAGACCCCCATGCCGAAGCCGGTAACAGGTTCTTACGATTGCCCGCAGGCGATTGAGCTCACGTTTGACGCGGAGACGGCAACGGCCTGTCCGCGCTTTGCCGGGCGCTATGTGAAGGGCGTGAAAAACGGGCCAAGCCCAGAGTGGCTGCAAAAGCGGCTCAAGGCAGTTGGTCTTCGCCCGATTAATGCGCTTGTCGACATCACCAACTTTTTGTCGCTCGACCGGGCGCGGCCCTTGCATGTTTATGATGCAGACAAGCTAGTGGGGCCCATTCGCGCGCGTATGGGCCAGGCGGGCGAGACGTTCCTCGCCCTCGACGGCAATGCGTATGAAGTGACGCCGGAGCAATGTGTCATTGCTGACGATGCCCAGGTGCTCGGGCTTGGCGGCGTGATGGGGGGCGAGGCCTCCGGCTGCACCGAAGAGACGGTGAATGTCTTTATCGAATGCGCGCTCTTTGATCCGATCCGAATTGCCAAGACGGGCCGGGCGACCGGCATTGTCTCGGACGCGCGGTACCGTTTTGAGCGCGGTGTCGATCCGGAGTTTGTCATTCCGGGGCTCGAACTTGCCACGCAAATGGTGCTCGACTTCTGCGGCGGTGAGGCCTCTCACATCTTGGATGTGGATGTCACCTCCCATGACGCGCAGACCCAGGACATGCCGATTGGTTTGGTCAAGAAACTGACCGGCATGGAGATCGCCGACGACGAAATGATGCGCATTCTGGATGTGCTTGGGTTCGCGCCTGTGCGCCAGGGGGATGTGATCCACACCACGGTGCCGTCCTGGCGCCCGGACATCGAAGGCAAGGCGGATATCGTTGAAGAGATCGCCCATATCTATGGCTATGATCATCTGCCGCTGACGCCTTTGCCGCGTATGGAGGTGATTGCCAAGCCGATCCTGACGGAGCGTCAAAACCAGGCCCGTTGGGGACGGCGGGCGGCGGCGGTGCGGGGCCTGCGCGAAGCAGTTACCTATTCCTTCACCGATCAGCCTTTTGCGGAGCTATTTGGCGGCGGCGCTCTGGCGCTTAAGCTTGCCAATCCCATCAGCTCAGAGCTTGGCACCATGCGTCCGTCGATCCTGCCCAATCTGCTGGCGGCTCTGCAGCGCAATGTGGACAGGGGCTTTGAGGATGTCGCCCTCTTTGAAGTGGGGCCGCAATATAAAGGCGCCGAGCCGGACGAGCAGGAGCTTGCCATTTCCGGCATTCGTCGCAGCGCTGGCAGCCGCCATTGGCAGGGCAAGACCCGTGCGCCGGATGCCTTTACGGTGAAAGCGGACGCGCTGGCGGTGCTTGGCGAAATGGGCGTGGCGACAGCCTCCGTTCAAGTCACAGCTGATGCGCCGGACTGGTATCACCCGGGACGCTCCGGCACGATCCGTCTGGGGCCGAAGTTCCCCATGGCGCATTTTGGTGAATTGCATCCGCGTGTTCTAAAGGCCATGGATGTGAAGGGCCCGGTTATGGCTTTTGAGGTTGTGCTCGACAATCTGCCGCCTTCGCGCAAGAAGGCCTCGAAGGCGCGCGGCTCTTTGGCTGTCTCTGACTTTCAGTCCGTGGAGCGTGATTTTGCCTTTGTCATGGATGCGGGCGTGACATCGGATGTTATCTCCCGGGCGGTGCTCGGCGCGGATAAGGTGTTGATTACCGAAATGGCGATCTTTGATGTGTTCGAAGGGGCCTCGATTGGTGCAGGCAAAAAGTCTGTTGCCTTCTCAATCACGCTGCAGCCGACAGATAAGACCCTGACGGATAAGGAGATCGAAGCGGTCAGCGCCAAAGTTATCGCGGCCGTGAAAAAGTCGACCGGCGGCGAGCTGCGCGGCTAAGGAACTCTTTTAAGACAAGAAAAGCCGCCCTGGCGAAAACCGGGGCGGCTTTTGGTTTGTTAGAGCTAAAGGTTTAGTGACGGTGATCCCGGTCGCGATCCCGATCGCGATTCCGGTCTCGATCGCGGTCATGGTGGTGATCCCGATCCCGTTCCCGCTCGTAGTCCCAGCGGCTGTCGTGACCGCGTTCCCAGTCATAGTCATAGTCAAAGTCGTACCAGCCTGAACGACGGATCTCACGCTTGGAGAGATAGCCATCACCGTTGCGGTCAGCGCGCTCAAAGCGGCGCTTGACGGAGCGTTTGGCTTCATGGCGACGAATAACACCGTCATGATCGCGGTCATATTTGCCGAAATTACTCAGGGTGATGAGGTTTCGTTTGTTGTCATAGCGATAGGGGTCGTATTTGGCGTAGCGATAGTTTCCGCCGTGGTGTCCGCGATGTTCAAATTTCCGGACTTCCTTACGGGAGATTTTGTGGTTGTGGTTGCGGTCAATCCTGTCAAAGGTTCGCATGACCTGATCAACAGCTTCGCGCTTGCTCAGGCCGCCGCGCTCATAGCGATCATGTGGGTGCTCGGCAAAGGCTGCGGTCGAAGGAATGGCAATGGCAGTAGCTACGACAGCTGCGGCGAATTTCTTTGTCATCCAGCTCATGGAGTGTCTCCTTTTCTCCCTCTAGAAGGTTTCTCGGTTTCCCACCTGCCCGTTGATTTTCATCCTGCGGGAACAATCGGACCCTCAAAGGGCGCAAATAAGGAGAAAAAAGGGCAATTTGACAAAGTTTCAAATAAAAAGGACGTAGACTGAAATACTCAGTCTACGTCCCTTTAGAGTGGTGTGGTTTTAGGGTGACCTATTCGCGATTTCTCTTGCGCTTTTTTTCGGAGGAATTGTCGCGATCACGTGATTTTCGCTCAGTCTTGCGCTCGGATTTGCGTTCTGAACGTTGTTCGGCCTTGCGTTCGGATTTGCGTTCTGAGGTGCGCTCAGCTTTGCGGTCGGACTTACGGTCGGATTTGCGTTCTGAGGTGCGCTCAGCTTTGCGGTCGGACTTACGGTCGGACTTGCGTTCTGAGGTGCGCTCCGTGACGCGTTCTTCGCGTCTGCGATCCTTACGCTCGTCAACACGCTCCCGGCGGACTTCTTTTTGATCGCGGGCGCGTTCTTCTGTTGTCCGATCTTTGGTGCGTTCTCGGGTGCGCTCACGCGTTCGGTCCGAATCGCGGTGGCGCTCGCGTGTGGTTTCTTGTGTGCTGCGCTCACGGGTACGGTCGCCGTCACGGGTGCGCGTGCGGTCGCCATCGCGGGTGCGCGTGCGGTCGCCATCCCATTTTTGGTCGCCATCACGGGTACGGGTGCGATCTGTTTCGTGGGTGCCACGATGGTGGCGATCACTATCTCGGGTGTTGTGGAAATAACGATCCCGATCCCGGTGGTGCCGGTTCCCGTCGCGGTGCAACCGCGTGTAGCTATCATATTGAGATCTGTGGTGCTTGATATGATAGTGGTGGGTATAGGGCTTGTGCCGATGACGGTCGTGATAGTGGGTGTGGACGATGAGAAGTGCCCAGGTGCACAGGCTCAGTTCCGTGGGGCCGAGCCAGCCATAATGACGCGTGTCCCAGCGGTAGAATTCATCTTCGATGACCCAGCGGAACTCGGAACGTGAAATTTCCCCGTCCCGGTTCCAGTCCCAGCGGTCGAAACGGTTTTCGGTGATGCGATATCCGATTAAGTGCTCACCATGGGCCTCGCGCCAGCTTAAATAGCCATCGCCGTTCCAGTCGAGACGGTCGAATTCTCTCATCGCCTGATAATAGACCTCGTCGGCTGTGATGTAGTAGCCGGCGTAAACGCGATGAGAAGCGGAAGCAGATTGTGTGAGCCCAAGGGTGAGCATCGAAATGGCTGTCAGCGCCATTGCGACTATTTTCATGGGGTTTCCCTCCTCCAAATGGTTTGCCCATGCGAGAAGGGTCCCGCACGGGTGCCCCCCCAAAGGCCCCTATCCGAGAAACGACCTTTTTTGCCCTAAAAAAGATCGTCTGATCGTTTTGTCCTGATCCCTGATCCGGCGGGATCAGAGTTCCCTCGAAAATGAGTACAAATATGACCTAAATATGGCAATTGCCTTATTTGCCGCGGAAAAAGACCGGTGACCCCGGAAAAATGCTCTGAGCCCCATCACACCGGGAAATACAGGCGAAAAAATTCGCCTGTCGCGATGAATCAAATGCTTGGCGTGGCCTCGCCGCTTTGATACACACGCGGCTCATGACGGACCTCGCACACATACGCAATTTCTCAATTGTGGCCCATATCGACCACGGCAAATCGACCCTGGCGGACCGCCTCATTCAGGTGACCGGCGGGCTGTCGGCGCGTGAGATGAAAGAGCAGGTGCTCGATAATATGGATATCGAGCGGGAGCGGGGGATTACCATCAAAGCCCAGACCGTGCGGCTGGAATATAAGGCCGATGACGGTGAGGCCTATGTGCTCAATCTGATCGACACCCCCGGCCACGTGGACTTTGCCTATGAGGTGAACCGGTCCCTGGCGGCCTGTGAGGGGTCGCTTCTGGTGGTGGATGCGAGCCAGGGGGTGGAAGCCCAGACGCTGGCCAATGTCTATCAGGCGCTCGACAACGACCATGAGATCGTGCCGGTTCTCAACAAAATTGACCTGCCGGCGGCAGAGCCAGACCGGGTTCGCGAGCAAATCGAGGACGTGATCGGCATTGATGCCTCTGAGGCCGTGGAAATCTCCGCCAAGACCGGCATCGGCATTCATGATGTCCTGGAAGTGGTGGTCAAACGGCTGCCGGCGCCCCTAGGCGAACGGGAGGCTCCGCTGAAGGCGCTTCTGGTGGACAGCTGGTACGACCCCTATCTGGGCGTCGTGGTGCTGGTGCGGGTCGTCGACGGAGTTCTTAAAAGAGGCCAGAAAATCAAAATGATGGCCTCTGGCGCCGTGCACCCGGTGGACCGGGTGGGGGTTTTCCGGCCGAAAATTGAAAATGTCAAAGAATTGGGCCCGGGCGAAATCGGTTTTCTGACGGCTGGCGTTAAACA
>SBGZ01000079.1 GCA_006226415.1 Alphaproteobacteria bacterium | reverse complement strand
CGGTTGACGATAAAGGCGGGAAAGTCTTCAGCGTTGGTAATGGTTTTGCCGAGCTTGTTCACGAAGTCCTGCGCCATGTGGTAGGCTTCTTCTTCGGTGGCGATGCCGCGAATAACCTCCACCAGTTCCATCATCGGTACTGGGTTCATAAAGTGCAGGCCGATAAATCGTTCTGGACGATCTGTTGTTGAAGCCAGCCGGGTGATCGAAATGGACGATGTGTTGGAAGCCAGGTAAGCGTCTTTTTTCAGAACCGGGCAAATCGACCGGAAGATCGCGGATTTAACCTCTTCGTTTTCCGTGGCGGCTTCAATCGCGAGGTCGACATCCGACAGACCATCAATACTGGATGCGGTTTTGATGCGCCCCAGAGCCTTGGTGGCGGCGTCCTCGGAAACCAGGCCGCGCGCCACTTGACGGTGGAGGTTGGTGTCAATGGTGTCGAGGGCCGCTTGAATGCGGCGCTCCTCAATGTCGTTCAGGACAACATCGAAGCCCGCCAGGGCGCAAACATGGGCAATGCCGTTGCCCATCTGGCCAGCTCCAATAATGCCAACTTTCTGAACCGTCATGGTTTTTCCTTATAAATGAAGGCGGGCTTAGTAGCCCGCCTTGCCGAGTTCTTCTTCGAGTTCGGGAACGGCCTTGAAAAGGTCCGCGACCAGACCATAGTCCGCGATCTGGAAGATCGGAGCTTCTTCGTCTTTGTTGATGGCGACAATGACTTTTGAGTCCTTCATGCCTGCCAGGTGCTGGATGGCGCCTGAAATGCCAACGGCGATATAGAGCTCAGGGGCAACCACCTTGCCGGTTTGACCCACTTGGTAGTCATTGGGCACAAAGCCGGCATCGACGGCGGCGCGCGAGGCCCCGACGGCGGCACCGAGTTTGTCAGCCACTTTTTCGATAATGGCGAAGTTCTCACCAGAGCCCATACCGCGGCCACCCGAAACGATGATTTTTGCTGCGGCGAGTTCCGGGCGCTCGGACTTGGAAAGTTCTTCACCGACAAAGGAAGAAAGACCTGTGTCGCCTGCGCCGCTGATGGCTTCAACAGATGCGGCACCGGTTTCTTCCGCCGCCTTAAAGGCGGTGGTGCGCACGGTGATCACTTTCTTGGCGTCGTTTGATTTGACCTTCTGCATGGCATTGCCCGCATAGATGGGTCGCACAAAGGTATCGGCGCTTTCAACGGCAACGATTTCCGAGATTTGGGCGACATCCAGGTTGGCGGCCACACGGGGCATAAAATTCTTAGCTGACGTGGAGGCCGGGGCCAGAACCGCATCGTAACCCGATGCCAGACCGGCGATCAGGGTTTCCATGTTTTCGGCCAATTGGTTGGCGTAAGCGGCGTCATCGGCCACGAGAACTTTGCCAACGCCGGCAATCTTTGCTGCGGCTTCACCGACAGCGGCGCAGCCAGCGCCTGCCACGAGAACATCCACATCGCCGCCCATGGCCAGTGCTGCCGTGACAGTTTTGTGTGTGGATTCTTTCAGGTCCGAATTGTCGTGTTCGGCAATAACGAGTGATGCCATGGTTAGATTACTCCCGCTTCATTCTTCAGTTTGTCGACAAGTTCGGCGACAGTTTCGACAACGATACCGGCCTCGCGCTTGGGCGGCTCGGTGGTGCCCAGCACTTCAAGACGCGGGGCAATGTCGACGCCGTAGTCCTCAGGGGTCTTTTCGTCGATTGGCTTCTTTTTGGCCTTCATGATGTTGGGCAGAGACGCATAGCGCGGCTCGTTCAGGCGCAAATCGGTGGTCACCACCGCAGGCATCTTCAAGGAAACGGTTTGCAAACCGCCGTCCACTTCGCGCGTGACAGAGACCATACCGCCCTCCGGCTCGACTTTTGAGGCGAATGTACCCTGGGCCCAGCCCAGCAGTTGAGCCAGCATCTGACCGGTCTGGTTGCTGTCGTCGTCAATGGCCTGTTTGCCAACGATGACGAGTTCCGGGTTTTCTTCAGCGACAATGGCCTTCAGAATTTTGGCGACCGCCAGAGGTTCGACGGTTTCGTCGGTCTTGACCAGGATGCCGCGGTCGGCGCCCATGGCGAGAGCCGTGCGGATGGTTTCCTGGGCTTGTTGCGGACCAACCGAGACGGCGATGATTTCTTCAGCTTTACCGGCTTCTTTCAGGCGAATGGCTTCTTCGACGGAAATTTCGTCGAAGGGGTTCATCGACATTTTGACATTGGCAAGATCAACACCCGATCCGTCCGGTTTAACCCGGATCTTTACGTTGTAGTCGACCACGCGCTTGACAGGGACGAGGACTTTCATGGGTTTCTCCCAAAGGTGAGTGAACACTTCTGATTTATGTTGCGGCGCAAAAACTACTGGGGCCGTGGACGGGAGTCAACGAAGGAGAAGCACATTCTGTCACCAAGAGGCTCAGAATGTTGCGGAAGGGTTCGAAAGGGGAAAAATCTGGCGTTTTGAGGACGATGAGACCCTACATCATGGGGGCGATTTCGCCGCCGTCCAGATGCTCGATAAAGGTGTCCAATATGATGCCCCAAAGGATGAAATTATTCAAAAGGTTGGCTTCTGTAATGCCTTCCTGAAGATTGATGGGATATTCCACATGGGCAATGCCATCAGGGCTGACATAGGCTTTGCCGAATATCCATTTGCGATTGAACTCATTCATCCAGGCCGAAGAGGGGTATTCCTTCATCTTGATGGAGCCGCGAAACTGAATTTTGCTGCACTTGGCGTCACTGCCCGCGTTGCAGTCGATCCCGCGAATCAGGAACTTCAGGTCTCCCTGTTCGACGAGCACCATGGGCTCGCCTTCTTTGCCGGTGGTCACGGAGTTGGTGATGTCGGCTTTGTCGAGGATCTGGGAGATCTCGTTCGCCGAAATATCCTGATAGATCTTGTCCTGAGCCCAGGCGGCGGGCAGGGCAAGGCCCCAGCACAGGCCGATACTCACAAACATTGCTGACAAGGATTTCATCCCAAACTCCCACATTCCCCAATTCGTGTCAGATTAGCGAAAGTGATGGGCCGTGACTATGGAAAATCCCCTCAAATCGGGGCTTTCAGGCGGGACAATGGGCGTTTTGCGGCTCATTGTGTCCGCAAGGTCCCAAACGCGAAGTCAAATTAGGCTGGCAATTTCGGCTGAGGATGCCTAAAAGCCACATATTGACTGTAAAATAGAGCGGTCGACCTGCATTTTACTTTTCGAAGTCCTTGGACTCACATATTTGTACGGACATGACAAAAAATCAGATCATCTTGAGTGTGCTGGCGCTGATAATTTTGGTGGCAGCCTGGGCCTTTTTTCAATCCCCTGATGAGGAGGCGCCTCAGTTTGTCGCGGCTGCCGAAGCGGGTTACCCGGAGGCGCTTCCGCATGGCCAGCTGCCTGATGGCGTTGCGCCGACCCATTACGCGCTTGACCTGACCCTTGTGCCCGAGGCGGATGGGTTTGACGGCCTTGTGGTGATCGATATCGAAGTGACCACAGCGCTGGATCATATTTTTATCCATGCCGAAGAACTTGACCTTCAACAGGTGACGCTCTTTGAGGGGGCGGCGCTTGTCGGCGATGTGGAAGCTGTACAAGAAGGCAAGGATGGGGAAACCCGGCTCACCCTTCCGCGCGTGATTGAGCCCGGAAACTATCAGCTGCGCTTTGAGTATCATGCCAACTACAGCTCTGAGCTGGATGGGATCTATAAAGTTACTGAAAACGGTGAGGCCTATCTGACCTCTCAGATGGAAACTATTTCAGCCCGGCGGGCGATGCCCAGTTTTGATGAACCGCGCTTTAAAGTGCCCTTTGACATTACCATTACCGCTTTGGCGGAAGATCAGGTGGTCACAAACACGCCTATTAAAGCTTCGACTCCACTGAGTGATGGGTTGGTGCGATATGAGTTTGCGCAAACCAAACCGCTCCCGACTTATCTTCTGGCCTTTATCGTTGGGCCTTATGATGTCATGGAGTGGGACGCGATCGCCCCACATGGTGCGCGCTCAACCCCGATCCCGCTGCGGGCCTTTGCGACCAGAGGCAACGGTGAAAAAACCAAAGCCATGCTAGCGGTGACAGAGGCGATTGTTCACAGGTTCGAAGATGAATTCGATGCCTCCTATCCCTACGCCAAGCTCGATTTGATTGCTGTGCCGGACTATGCCTTTGGCGCGATGGAAAATGCCGGGGCGATTGTATTCCGTGAACAATTGTTGCTGATTGATGACCAGTCGTCCTTTGACGCGCACCGCGGCGGCGTGGGTGTTCTCGCCCATGAAGTCGCCCATCAATGGTTTGGTGATCTGGTCACGCCTTATTGGTGGAACGACGCCTGGCTGAATGAAAGCTTTGCGACTTGGGCTTCGGCGAAAGGCGGGGCAGCGGCGGCGCCGGACTTTGGCTTTGAGCAGTCGGGGCGCAAGAACGGCATGTATGTCATGGGCGCCGATCAGCGTCCATCGGTGCGCCCTGTGCGCCTGCCAATTCAGTCCAACGACGATATCGTCAATGCCTTTGATTACATTGCTTATGCCAAGGGCTCGGCGGTCTTGGGCATGTTTGAAAATTATATTGGCGCGGAAACTTTCAAGAGCGGCGTTCAGCTTCATTTTGATCGCTATGCCTTCGGGGTTGCGACCTTCGACGATTTTGTCGGCTCCTTGGCTGATGGCACAGGCCATCCAGAGATCGTAGATGCCTTTAACAGCTTTATTCTCCAACCCGGCCTTCCGATTGTTGATTTTGAAGTAGATTGTGAAGCAGAGGAGCCCGGGTTTACCGCGCGGCAAAAGCGGTTCACCGTTTTAGGCGCCGAGGCGGTCGCGCCACAAACCTGGCAGATACCGATTTGTTATCGAACAGATGCCGGTGAGAGCTGTGTTCTGATGACAGAAGAAGAACAGCGTTTTGAACTGGGGGAGAGTTGCCCGAGTTATTTCATGCCGAACGCGGGCGCTTATGGCTATTACCGGTGGTCGCTGGACCGAGCTTCGCTTGACAAGATGATGTCGTCTTTCGACGCGTTCTCAAGCCTTGAAGGGGCGTCTGTTGCCAACAACTTGCAGGCTTGGTTTAACGCTGGTGAGGCTTCTTTCGATCAACTGGTCGGTATGAGCCGTGTGTTTGCGACCCATAGTGATGCGACCATTGCGGGCGCTCCCATCGGCATTTTGACGACGGTGGCCTATCGCGGGGTCGATGTGGAAAACGAAGCGACCATGGCGACTTTGCTGGTTGATTTATACGGCGATAAATTGAAAGAGGTTGGCCTTTATGCCAACACGGCTGCGGATGCAGCGGACCCGACAGGCATGTCGGCCTTACGTAAATCTTTGACGACCTTGATGGCTTTTGTCGCAAAGGACGCGGCGGTGCGTGATGAGCTCAAGGCGATGGGCGAATTGGCGATTGGGTTTCAAGGCCGATCTGAAGGTCTGCCGGTTGAAGCTGTCGGCATTCGCTACCTGGCGCTTGCAGTGGCCGCGCAGGAGAATGGACAAGAGTTTGTTGATGCCTTGGAGGCAACCTTTAAGGATTCCAAAGACGGTGGTCTTCGAAGCAATATTTTGTACGCTCTGGCGCATGTAGAAGACCCAGATCTCGCCTATGCCCTTCTGGAGGAGGTCACTTTGGCGGAGTGGACGCGACAAAATGAGTCTACGGCATTTGTGGGTTATGCCTTGGCGAATGATAAGATTCGCGATGCCTCCTGGGCCTGGCTGTCGGAAGGTGACCATTTGAAGAAAATGGCTTTGCGCCTTCCCAATTTTGCTCGCGGGAATGTCGCGCGGCTTGGCAGTGGTGCTTGTGACGTTGACGGGCGCGATGCCTACAAGGCACTGATGGAAGCAAACTACGATGTGTTGGATGGGGGGCCGCGTGAGGTCGCACAAGGGATTGAAAAGATCAACCACTGCATAGCCTTGAAAGAAGCGATCCACAATGATGTCAATGCTTATCTCTCCGGCTCAACCACCCCATAGGAACTCATTTAACCGATGAAAAAATTGTGGCTTCAACTGGCTGCGCTGGCATGCGTGGGATTTGGACTTTTTGCCTGTGGGCCCTCTTCGGACGAGGCCGCCGAAAAGACTGCCGAGGTGGAACAGAAATCTGCTGATGTCTATCCGGAAGATGTGCCGCTGTTGCAATTGCCTGAAGGGGTGGCGCCGCGCCATTATGCGCTTGATTTGACTCTGGATCCGGCGGCGGAGAGTTTTGCCGGAACGGTGGTGATTGATCTGGAAGTTGAGACCCCTGTCTTTTTCTTCTATCTGCACGGTGAAGATGTTCAGGTCACCTCGACGAAGCTGATTACCCAAGAAGGCAAGACCATCGGGGCGCAGTACCATCAGGTGACAGACCAAGGCGTGGCGCGGGTCAGCCTCGACCGGCCTGTTGCGCCCGGCGCCTACAAGCTTGAACTGGCTTTCACCACGCCTTATAGCGCGCAGCTCGACGGGATCTATAAAGTCGAGCATAGGGGGGAGGCTTATGTCTTCTCACAAATGCAGTCGATTTCGGCCCGGCGGGCTTTCCCTTGTTTTGACGAGCCGCGCTTTAAAACGCCGTTTGATGTCATCCTGCGCGTCCCGGCTGGGCAGGTGGCGCTGACAAATGGCGCCGAAGAGCGGATTGAGGAAGGGCCTGAGGGCGGCCAAGTTTATCACTTCGCCACATCGCAGCCCTTGGCCACCGAGATATTGGGATTTGCCGTTGGTCCCTTTGATGTCGTGGAAGGTCAAGCGCTCGCTGGCAACAGCATCAGGCGCCGAGAGGTGCCTCTGCGCGGTTTTGCGCCGCGCGGTGATGGCGAGAAGTTACAATATTTACTCGAGACGACCGAACCGCTGGTTGCCTATTTTGAGGAATATTTTCAGCAGCCCTATCCCTTTGCCAAATTGGACCTTGTCGCCGTGCCGGATTTTCAAGCGGGCGCGATGGAAAATGCGGGCATCATCATGTATCAGGACTCGTCGTCTTTGGTGAATGATCAGACGGCCTTGACCGCGCTGTCGTGGATCGTCAGCACCCACGCCCATGAATTGTCGCATCAGTGGTTCGGCAATCTGGTGACGCCAAAATGGTGGGACGATATCTGGCTCAATGAGTCCTTTGCAAATTGGATCGCGGCCAAAGCCTCTGACACCCTTGAGCCCTCCTGGCATTTTCAGGACGGGGTTGTACACTCTGCGCAGCGGGTCATGGGAGAGGACAGTCTGGCGGCTTCGCGGCGACTGCGTGAACCCATTGTCATCCATGACGACATTGCCAGCATCTGGGATGGCATTTCCTACGCCAAAGGGGCAGGGGTTTTGACCATGTTTGAGGCCTATGTGGGCCCAGAGGCTTTCCGTGAGGGGGTTCGCCTGCATATGCAGCGTTTTGCCGGCAAGAACGCGGACGCCTATGACTTTTTGCAGTCCCTGGCGGATGGCTCTGGCAATCCTCAGGCGAGCGATGCCATGGAAAGTTTTCTGGTTCAGGCGGGCGTGCCCTTTGTGGCGCTGGAACTTCGGTGTGATGGGGAAGGCGCCAGTCTGGATGTGCGTCAAAGTCGCCGTCTTCCTTTAGGGAGCCGCTCGGAGCGGGATGTCTCCTGGTCCTTGCCGCTTTGTTACCGCACGGACGCGGGCGAGGATTGCCACCTTGTCACCCGGCCGCAGCAGACGCTTTCCCTGGGCGCGCATTGCCCGGCCTATTTGGTGCCAAACCGTGACAGCAAGGGCTATTACGTTTGGTCGCTCGACAAAACCTCTTTTGGGGCACTTGCAGAGCATCGCTCTGAGATGACTCTGCTTGAAAAGCGCTCCATGCTGAACAGCATTGAGGCGGCTTACCAAGGCGGCCTGATGGATGGCCTCACGGTTATTGAGCTTGTCAGGCCCTTTGCCCAGGATGAAGAAGCCAGTGTTGTTTCCGAGGCGGCGAACATGCTGATTGCACTGGATGACAGCTGGGGGGAGGCTGATAACAAGCCCGATTTCCCAGCGCTCTATGAAGAGTTGTTCCGCGATCGATTTGCCGCGCTGGGACTTGAGCGCAAAACAGAAGCCGACGCTAAAGATCCTCAAGGCACCGCCTGGCTGCGCCGAACCTTGATATATATGTTCGCCAACCGCGTGGAAGACCCAGACCTTCGCGCGCAATTGACGGAAATGGGGCAGGTCTTCACCGGTTATCAGCGCGAGGAGGCACCGGCGCCGCTGGATGTGCCACCGGAACTGGCGGTTCCGGCACTTGAAGTCGCGCATCAGGTTTTGGGGCCAGACTTTGGGCGCGCTCTGCTCGATCTGATGCCGCACTTGAACTCACCTTATGAACGGTATCAGGTTCTTGATGCCCTGACCGCCAGCCCTGACCCATCTTTTGCCGAAGACTTGATCGGCACTGTGTTTGAGGACGGCTTCCTGCGGTCCAGCGAAAGCCTCGGCGCGCTCTTTGGGTTCATGGGCAATGAGGACATGCGCCCCATGATGCTCACCTGGTTGGCGGAAAACCAACATATGTCGCAAGTGGCACGCCGGTTACCGGTTGACGATAGCAGGAGCATTTATCTTGTTGGCGGGGCCATATGTTCGGCTGATGAACGGGAAAGATTTGAAGCGACGGCACGCGCCGACATGGACGGCATCCTAGGCGCGGCGCGCGCGCTCGACCAGTCCCTGGAGCGCATTGATCAATGCATGGCGATCCGCGCCCATTTGCAGGGAGCCACGTCTGGCTAAAATCAGATTATCGGTTTGCGCCTGGCACCCAAAGGACGTCGCTCGCGCCCTTGTCGTTGGCATAGCGGGCGGCGACAAAAAGGAAATCGGACAGGCGGTTGATATATTTCAGAGCTGCTTCTGAAATTTTTTCGGTTTCAGCTGCTTCCACCATCAGTCTTTCGGCGCGGCGGGCTGTGGTGCGGGCCAGGTGAAGGTTGGCCGCCGCCTCGCAGCCACCAGGCAGGACAAACGAGGTCAGCGGCTCCAGCTCCGCATTAAGCTCATCGATTTCATTTTCAAGGCGGGTCACCTGCGCCTCAATGATGCGCAAGGGTTCATAGCCGAGATCCGAGCCGTCCTCCGGATCGGGCGTGCCCAGATCTGACCCGAGGTCAAAGCAGTCGTTTTGAATACGTGCCAGCATGTCATCCAATTTTCCGGTGGTGTAGACCCGCGCCATGCCGATGGCGGAATTGGTTTCGTCGACGGTGCCATAGGCGGCGATGCGGGCGTGGGTTTTGCCGACGCGCTCGCCGGTCACCAGAACGGTTGTGCCTTTGTCGCCAGAGCGGGTGTAAATCTTGTTCAGCTTGACCATGTCAGTAACTCACCTGACCGCGCAGAAAAGCGATGATGAGAATGAGAAGAACGGCCCCAAATTGCAGACCCACTCGCCAGCGCATGAGCAGGTTGGAGTTGGACCGGGCAAATTCGCCGCCCCGCATCATGGCGTAAACACCGAGCAGTAGGGCGCTTAGGACCGCAAAGAGCATGAGTGGCAGCATGTAGTCAGCGAGAAATTCGGCCATTTGAGATCCTGGGAGTTAGGGGCACCTGTCTGTGGCTATCATAGTCAGCCTGGGACCTCAAGGGAAGGCGTCACCCATCAAGATTGCCTTTTCTGCCTTACGATTTCGCTTGCGGGCCCACCGGCCATGCCCAAAGATATCGCTCAAAAAGGGAGGAATTAAAATGGCAGAACTGATCCGCCGTTTCGTGGAAGAAAAAGGCGAAGCGCCTGCGCTGGTAGATGATTTTCGCACCCGCAGCTGGTCTGAGTTTAACGAGCGGGTCAATCAGCTCATGCATGGACTGCAGGCGCAGGGTCTTGAGACGGGCGCCAAGATTGGTCTTTTGTGCTCCAACCGGGCGGAATATTTCGAAGTGCTGGCGGCGACCGGCCATGGCAGTTGGTTTGTGGTGCCGATCAACTGGCACTTTGTGGCCGATGAGATCGCCTTCATTGTGGAAGACTCCGGGGCCGAGGTGCTGGTGGTCGACGGGCGCTTCGAAGAAGAAGCTCGCAAGGCGGCAAAAATGATCAAGGGGCTGAAGCTCATTCTTTTGATCGATGGCAGCGCCGACGATGAATTTAAGGATTATGAGGCCTTCCTGGCGGCTCAGCCTAAGTCTGAACCTGAGAATCAGGGCATGGGCTCGGTGATGTTTTATACCTCCGGCACCACGGGCCGCCCCAAGGGCGTGCGGGGCAGCGGCGCCAGTAATGTGGGCGAAAGCATCGAGGTGGCGGATTTCGTCCTGCAGGTCATGGCCGATACGGTGGGTGTGCCGCGAAACGGCTGCGCGCTTCTATGCGGGCCGGCCTATCACTCGGCGCAATGGGCCTTTTCCTATATGCCGCTCATGGTGGGCTCGACCCTGGTGATGCAGCACAAGTTTGATCCCGAAGCGACCCTCGGTCTCATCGATCAATATCAGGTCACCAACAGTCACATGGTGCCGACGCAGTTCGTGCGGTTTTTGAAATATCGCCAAGGGGCCGAGGACGTTCATTTTGATGGCTCGAGCCTTAAGATTATCTGGCATGGGGCCGCGCCCTGCTCGCCGGCGATCAAGAAGGATATGATCGAATGGTGGGGGCCGATCTTTACCGAATATTACGGCGGCACCGAAGGCGGCTTTGCCACATTAATTGATTCAGAGGACTGGCTGGCGCATCCGGGCTCTGTCGGCAAGGCGACGGCCTCCAATGAAATCATGATTATTGACGACGATGGCAACCCTTGTCCGCCCGGGCAGCCCGGCACGATTTATCAACGCAGTCTGGTGGGCAGTGATTTTGAATATCACAACCGGCCGGACGAGACGGAAAAGCGGCATCTGGAGCCCGGCGTCTTTACCCTCGGGGATGTGGGCTTCCTCGACAAGGACGGCTACCTCTTTTTGACGGACCGCAAGATCGACATGATCATTTCAGGCGGGGTCAACATCTACCCGGCGGAAATCGAAAGCGTGTTGGTGACGCACCCCAAGGTGCATGATGTGGCGGTTTTTGGCATTCCCAATGACGAGTTCGGCGAGGAGATCAAAGCGGTGGTGGAGCTCGTCGGCGGCGGCACAGGTGATGAGGCGGTGGTGGATGACCTTAAGCGTTTTGCCGCCGAGCATCTGGCCAAATACAAAGTGCCGCGGTCCTGGGACTTTTCCGACGAGCTGCCGCGCACACCCGCGGGCAAGCTCCTCAAACGCCTGCTGCGTGACCCCTATTGGGAAGGTAAAACACGGGCGATCTGATGGGCGACCCCTCACCCGAAACCGCTTCGCGGGGGAACCAAAAGACACAATGTCATCCCGAGGCTTGACCATGGGATCCAGGAGTAATCCTGCTGTCGCCTAGCTGTTTGGCTCTGCATTCCGCGATCCGTGTCGCGGAATGACAAAGAAAACATTGTGTTCCCGCGCAGGCGGGAATGGAGGGGACAAACACCCGGGCCTCATGCTGAGGAGAGTCCGAAGGGCTCGTCTCGAAGCATGGTGAACTTTGTCTCATCCTTCGAGACGCGCTTTGCGCTCCTCAGGATGAGGGTTTTCTTGTGGCTGGACCCCCGCCTTCGCGGGGGAACCAAAAGACACAATGTCATCCCGTGGCTTGACCACGGGATCCAGGAGTGATCCTGCTGTCGCCTAGCTGTTTGGCTCTGGATTCCGCGATCAAGTCGCGGAATGACAAAGAAAACATTGTGTTCCCGCGCTGGCGGGAACGGAGGGGACAAACACCCGGGCCTCATGCTGAGGAGAGTCCGAAGGGCTCGTCTCGACGCATGGTGAAATTTGTCTCATCCTTCGAGACGCGCTTTGCGCTCCTCAGGATGAGGCTTCTCTTATGGCTGGACCCCCGCCTTCGCGGGGGAACCTGATTTTCAGGTATCGTCTATCAAGTCGTGGAATGACGTTTTTTGTTTAAATCCACTCGCCCGTTGTGCCTTCAGCGTCTGCATCGCCGGTGTTGACCGTCCCCGCCGGTTCGAGCAGCAGGATCTCACATTCCTCCTCCGCGCACGGGGCGTGTTCGACGCCTTTGGGGACGATGTAGAGCTCGCCTTCTCTTAGAGTTACGTCGCCATCGCGCATTTGGATGGTGAGCTCCCCCTTGATCACCATAAAGAGCTCGTCGGTCTCTTCATGTTTGTGCCAGGGAAACGCGCCTTGCACCTTGGCGAGCTTGATGTGGTAGTCATTGATCTCACCCACGATCTTCGGCGACCAGTGGTCGGCAAAAAGGGCAAATTTTTCAGCGAGATTGATAGTAGGCATTGAGGCAGCTTTCTTGATCGCCTCAACTTATATCACACCTCTCCCTGTGGGAGAGGTCAAAACACGGCACGTGTTTTGGGTGAGGGGGCGACCCCTGGGGGCCCACTCGCGCATGCGGCTGGTTTGGAAATGGCGCGCGACAACAGAGCCAAAAGGCGCAGGTACCAAAAAAATCAAATAGGTTTTTACCAACAAGATGTCAGATATTAGCGGATTTTGGGCTCATCAAGGATGACTTCTTACCAACCACTTTTTGAGAGATAGAGTTTTTCTTTTGGCGTAAAAAGGAGAACAGTATGCCTACGAGTGTTTATGTTAAGGAATTACCATGGCAGCCAAATCGAATGACGGACACACTTGGGGTTGTGCCTATTGTTCATAAACTTGAGGTGATTGGAAACCATCCCATTGGATTAGAAATCGTGGGTGATTGCGCTTGCAAAGGGATTGAACGAAGTTGACTGTGGAAACTTCCAGAGATGTGTATCTGAGATTCATCACTGTGCTGGTGCAAGACTTTTCCATATACACTGTGGAAGATGAATCAACTCGCATTGAGCAGGATTTACATTTACGCGGCGATGATCTCTGGCGTGTTCTAGAGAGAATTACGGCTGAATATGGAACTGACTTTTCCGCACTTGAGTGGAAGAAGTTTTTCCACGGTGAGTACTGGCGTCTACGCGACATGTTCTGGGCTATTCAAAATCGCTGGTTTGGCATTGCGACAACCGATCGACCGGAAGTCACTGTTGGTCATCTAATTGATGTTATTGAGCGAGGCCAGTGGTTTGATCCGTGAGGACCTTATGTCCCCTGGCTTGATCATGGGGCAAAGAAAATACTTTCTCTCTTAGGCAGAAAAGGTGGGGTGTTCCCGCGCTGGCGGGAACGGAGGGGACAAACACCCGGGCCTCATGCTGAGGAGAGTCCGAAGGGCTCGTCTCGA
>SBGZ01000043.1 GCA_006226415.1 Alphaproteobacteria bacterium | reverse complement strand
GAGCGCGTTCTTCTTCCCCGAGCAGGAACCTTATGGTGCGGCGAGACTGAGACATGACAAATCAATCAGCTGCCGCGATAGGTCGAATAGCCAAAAGGCGAAACAAGCAAGGGAACATGATAATGGTCTTGCGCACCATCAAGACTGAAGCGCACAACCACCTCGCCTAAGAAGCGATCTGACTTTTTCGCGCCTTCCACCTGGTCAAGGTAATGGCCGACCTGAAACACCAGCTCATAAGTGCCCGAAACAAAGGTGTCCCCTTCAAGCAAAGGCGCGTCCACCCGGCCATCGCCATTGGTCACCCATTGACCCAAATGACCCCGTGTCTCCCCCATCCGAAAGAGGTCGATTTCCAGCCCCGCCGCCGGCAGGCCGCGCGCCGTATCCAGCACATGTGTCGTCAGTCGTCCCAACAGGTTCTTCCTTTGCACCTTCACCAAATCAAAATCTTATCATATTGAATCTAAAGAACAAACGCGAAGACCGCTCAGATGGCTTTTTGATGGACGCCGGAGCCCCGGTTTGGCATGAAGGAGGCTAAAGGCATCTCAAAGAAGAGGACCCCGTGACAAATTACCCCCGCGATATGAAGGGTTATGGCGCAAAGCCCCCCAAGGCCGACTGGCCCGGCGGCGCGCGCGTGGCGGTGCAATTCGTCCTCAATTATGAGGAAGGCGGGGAAAATAATATTCTTCACGGCGATGCGGCTTCCGAGGCCTTCCTGTCGGAGATCATTGGCGCCGAGCCCTGGGAGGGCGAGCGCCACATGTCCATGGAATCCATCTATGAATATGGCACCCGCGTCGGCGTCTGGCGGCTTTTGGATCTTTTCCGCGAGCGGCAGATTCCGATCACGCTTTTTGCCGTGGCCATGGCCATGGAGCGCACCCCCGCCCCCATTGAACAGGCCCTCGAAGACGGTCATGAGATTTGCAGCCATGGCCTGAGGTGGATCAACTATCGCGGCATGGCCTTGGAAGCCGAGCGCGAGCACATGGCCCGCGCCATCGAGATACATAAAAAGATCACCGGTGAGCGGCCGCTCGGCTGGTACACCGGTCGCACCAGCGAAAACACGAGGAGCCTCGTCGCCGAGGAAGGCGGGTTTCTCTATGATGCGGACGACTATTCAGATGATCTGCCCTTCTGGTCCCGTATCGTGGAAAGAGATCATCTCGTGGTCCCCTACACCCTTGATGCCAATGACATGCGTTTTGCGAGCCTGCAGGGATTTAATGCGGGCGATCAGTTCTTTACCTATCTCAAAGACGCGTTCGACACCCTTTATGCAGAAGGCGACGCCACTCCGCGCATGATGTCCGTCGGGCTTCACGCCCGTCTTGTCGGACGGCCCGGCCGCTTTGCCGCGCTCAAACGCTTTGTTGATTATGTGCAGTCCCACGACAAGGTCTGGCTTTGCCGCCGCATCGACATTGCCCGCCATTGGCGCGAAAACCACCCTCCGGAGGACGCCCAGTGACCCGCACCGAATTTGTAGAAAACTTCGGGGGCATCTATGAGCATTCACCCTGGGTGGCCGAACGCGCCTTTGACAAAACGTCGGACCTGACACTTGCGGGCACCTCTCAAGCCTTGGCGACTGAAGTTGATACCGCCACGAAGGATGAGCAACTGGCGCTCCTGCGCGCCCACCCGGACCTGGCCGGGCGGCTCGGCATTGATGATAGCCTCACCGATAGCTCCAAAAGTGAACAGCAGGGCGCCGGCCTCGACAAATGTACGCGGGAAGAGTTTGAGGCTTTTCAGGCACTCAATACCGCTTACAAGGAAAAATTTGGTTTTCCCTTTATTCTTGCGGTGAAAGGCTGGCAGCGCCAAGGCATCCTGAAAGAATTTCAGCGCCGCGTGGACAATGACCGCAACACCGAGTTCAACGAAGCTCTGGCTCAGGTACACCGCATTGCGCGGTTTCGCCTTGAAGATTTTTTTGCGAGTAATTCATGACAGAAACCCTTCCCGACTTTGCCATTCATAACATCAATCTGGCCTCCACACGTTTGGGCGCGGAGACACTCTCTTGTTCCGACGATTTTTTCGCGCCCATGCATCGCATGCTGAAAGAAGAGCCGCCGGTTTTCATCGCCGACAAATATGACGACCACGGCAAATGGATGGACGGCTGGGAAAGCCGCCGCCGCCGGGGCCCGGGCCACGACTGGTGTGTGATGCGCCTTGGGGTGCCGGGGGTGGTCAGCGGCATTCTTGTTGATACTGCCCATTTCACTGGTAATTTTCCGCCCGCCGCCTCTCTGGAAGGCGCCTTTTGCGAAGGCACGCCCGATGCCGAGACCCGTTGGCACGACCTCACCGGCCGGATCG
Source organism: Alphaproteobacteria bacterium (assembly GCA_006226415.1). Taxonomy (GTDB): domain Bacteria; phylum Pseudomonadota; class Alphaproteobacteria; order M2410; family M2410; genus M2410. Next base: position 10,903 of record SBGZ01000043.1, on the reverse strand, counting down.
ACCTTCAAGGCAACAACAAACATTGGCTGCCTGTCGAAAGCGACAAGGTCTGCACCCATTTGCGCCTCAATATGCTGAACGATGGCGGCATCGCCCGCTTCCAGGCCTATGGCACGCCCGCCATCGACTGGCAGCCCCGGATCGATAGCGGCGAGGAAGTCAATCTGGCGGCTATGGAGCTGGGCGCCCGCGCGGTGGCCTGGACCGATGCCCATTACGGCGACCCCAACAAAATGCTGGCGCCCCGCGATGGCCTCAACATGGGCGATGGCTGGGAGACCCGCCGCCGCCGCGAGCCCGGCAATGATTGGCTCATCCTGCGCCTCGCCCATCCGGGCATTATTGAGCGGGCCGTGGTCGATACCAAATTTTTCAAAGGCAACTATCCCGATCGCTGCTCCATGGAGGTGATCGATTGGCCGCTTTTGACCAGCGAAGACGTGCAAAAAGGCAATGTGCCCTGGGAGGAAGTTTTGAACCCGGTCAAATTGGAAGCCGACCGCCAACATGAGTTCATGATGAACAAGACCCGCAAAGCCACCTACCTGCGCCTGCACATCTATCCCGATGGCGGCGTTTCCAGGTTGCGCCTGTTCGGAAAACCGGTGACCCCATGAAGCTTTTGCCGCGTCCGATCAGCCACGACGTATTCGCCCCCTTTGGTGAATTGATCGATATCAAGACCGCCACAGGGCATGCTGTAAATGACGGGACTTCTGAGCGTCTTCACGACCTTTGCACCATCGACACTTTAGAAGCCGGGGGCCGCCCCGGATTTTCCGTTTTTCGGGCAGAGGCGCGTCAGCTTCCGCTGAAGATCGACATGTTGGAGCGCCACCCGCTCTCCAGCCAGGCCTTCATTCCCCTTGGTGGAGAAGCGTTTCTGGTCGTCGTCGCGCCGCCTGGCGACACTGTGAAACCAAGCGAAGTCCAGGCCTTTGCGCTCGCAGGCGGTCAGGGCATAAATTTTGCGCGCGGCACATGGCATTTTCCACTCATCGCCCTTGCTGGCGGTGATTTTGCGGTCATTGACCGGATTGCCGAAGATGAAAATTGCGACATTCTTCAGCTTACGGATGAAATTTGGCTCGCGGCAAAACAAGACCAAGAAAATGATTGATTTTGATATTCAGCCCAAACTGATCTAGCATCGCACCAAAAATAAGGGGAATCGTTGGATGGCGACCTTGGAAGACAAAAAACCGAGACATAAAGCTAAAATCCGCGAGGAAAACCAGCAACTCATCCTGCGCGCTGCGGAAGCGGTTTTTGCCGAGGCGGGCTTTAAAGGCGCCACCACCGCCGCCATTGCCGAGCGGGCGGGCCTGCCCAAGGCGAATGTTCATTTTTACTTCTCCACCAAGCGGGAGCTTTATCAGGAAGTTCTCTCCGACATTTTGGAAGAATGGTTTGAGGCCGCCGGCTCTTTTGATGCGGGCCGCAGCCCGGCAGAGGCCTTAACCGTCTATATTCGGACCAAGATGGAGATGAGCCGTCAGCGCCCCCTCGGATCCAGGGTCTGGGCCAATGAAGTTCTGCATGGCGCCACCATGACCTCAGAAGAAGTCTGGGACCGCATGCGGCCTTGGTTTGAAGATTGCGTCCTGCACATCAATCGATGGATTTCAGAAGGCAAAATGGACCCGGTCGAACCGCAGTTTCTCATGTATATGATCTGGGCCACCACCCAGCATTACGCGGATTTTGCAAGCCAGATCGAGATCTTGAATGGCGGCGAGGCCTTGTCCGACGACCAGTTTGAAGCCGCGATCAACCAAACCACCGGCATCATCCTGAAAGGCCTCGGCATTCAGGAAAGATGATCTGCCAGCTCAGCCGGTAAAGGCTCCGATCTGAGCTCTAAAGTGATCTTGCCACCAGCTTGGATAACGATGAGCCAGCTCACGGGCCAGCATCGTCAGCGAGATCACCAGCGAAATGCAGGCGCCGCACAGCGCAACCGTGGCACCCACGGAAAGATCATAGGCAATACCGAAGGGTGAGGCTGAAAGCAGCAGGAGACGCAGGCGCAGCGTATCCTTTTGCAATCGCCCGATCATGGTCAGCGCACAGGCCGAGCAGGCAAATGCGGAACACGGTCCCGCCCAGGTCAAAGCGCAATTGATCGCCACCAGCGGCAGAAAAACATATCCAAGCCTCTGCGCCCAGGGATGCTCCTTCGCCGCCCAGGCGACAAGCGTCTGGCTTGCACCGATGCTCGTAACCCCGACCCCGCTCCAGGCACCCAGCAAAAGATACTGGAGGCAATAGTTGCTTCCGATGCCGAACTGCACCGTCAAGATGGCCTGCCGCGACCGAAAGAGCGGCCACAGAAGCTGACAAGCCAATCCGCCCAATCCGAACAGCGTCGCCAAGGGGTGCGCGCCCAATGAATCGAAGACCTTAGATACTGCCAACATTACCTTGCTTCCTTGCAAACATACCAACTAGTCGGTCTGTTCAATACATACCAATTAGTTTGTTGTCAACCGCAAGAGCATGACATTTTCACATTTTCGTGAAGGCGTTGAAATTAAACGCATTTTTTCAGGGAATCGGGCTTGATTTTTGTCTGGACCTACCTAATATACTAACCAGTTGGTACGGAGGTAATATGTCAACACGCGGTGAACTGACCCGAGAGAAGATTCTCGATGCAGCCAAAGATCTCGTCATGTCGAAGGGATTTGCTGGCACATCCATTGATGACGTCTTGAAGCAAACCAGCGTCACCAAGGGCGCGTTTTTCCATCATTTCAAGGGCAAGGCGGATCTCGCGCGGCAGCTGGTGGAGCGCTATGCGCTCAATGACCTGAATATGTTCAAGACCATGGCTGCGGACGCCGAAGCCGCCACCTCTGATCCTTTGGCGCAAATGCTGCACTTCCTCAAAGCCTTTGAGAAATACATCTGCAATTCGCAGGACCCCTCCCCGGGCTGCATGTATGCGGTCTACACCTACGAAAGCATGCAGTTCGACGCCTCGGTGCGGGACTTTATTGCCGACACGCTTCGTCAATGGACATCCATTTATGTCCGCAAGTATCAGGAGGTGATTGACGCCTATCCGCCGAAGCTGGAGGTCACAGCGCGGCAACTTGCCGAGCTCACAGTCGCGATCGTTGAAGGAGGCCTTATTCTTCAGCGTGCCTATGGCGACACCTCTGTGACCTGCCGCCAATCCGAGCAGCTGAGAAACTACCTCTTCCTGCTTTTTGGCGAACCAAAATCCAAATAAAAAACGCCGGGGGAAACTTCACCCGGCGTTCTTGATTTCTCAATCAGAGATTTTCTTAGTCGTCCGCACAATGATCAAAGAGGGCGGTTGAGACATAGCGCTCCGCGCTATCGGGCAGCAGCGTGACGATGCATTTGCCGGCCATGTCATCGCGCTGCGCAAGTTGCAGGCAAGCATCTAGGACTGCGCCTGAAGATATGCCCGCCGCGATACCATCAAGCCGCGCAAGCTCGCGCGCCCGCTCAAAGGCATCTTCGTTAGCGACCGTCACCACCTCGTCGATGATATCCGTGTGCAGGTTCTCAGGAATAAACCCGGGCCCGATGCCTTGGATCATATGAGGGCCGCCCTGACCACCGGAAATCACCGGGCTGCTCGCCGGTTCCACCGCAACAACCTTGATCTCAGGCTTCAATGACTTAAGGCGTTCGCCAATGCCGGTGAGCGTTCCGCCGGTGCCCGTGCTGATCACCACCACATCGACAGCCCCTTGGGTGTCATTCCAGATTTCCAGGGCGGTCGTTTGCCGATGCACCTCAGGATTAGCCGGATGGGTAAATTGCCCGGGCATGACAGCGCCCGGCGTCGACGCAACAATTTCCTCCGCCTTGGCGACCGAGCCATTGATGCCCTTTTCCTTGGGTGTCAGCACTAGCTCAGCGCCCGCAAAACGGATCATGCGCCGACGTTCAATCGACATGCTGTCCGGCATGGTCAGGATGCAACGGTAGCCCTTCGCCGCGCAGGCATAGGCCAGGCCAATCCCTGTGTTCCCGGATGTCGGCTCGACAATCACAGATCCGGGACCAATCTCTCCAGCTGCTTCCATGGCTTCCAGAATCGCTACTGCCATCCGGTCTTTCACACTGCCTTGCGGATTGAAAAACTCCAGCTTGGCGAAAATATCCGCCTTGGCGCCATGGGCCTCGGCCAGACGATTGATCTGAACCAGCGGCGTCGCGCCGACCGTCTCCAGAATAGAACCATAAGTGCATCCACGGCCCGCCCAGGCCTTGTCGCTCTCTTGTTTGTGTGGGGTTGCACGCATATCAGCCTCCATAATTTGCAAAACCATACCAACTGGTTGGTATGTATATAGTCAGCGAGAGGGTGCAGTCAACCCATCCCGCAAATTTTTTTGCTTCCTGAGAATTCCTGCGCCTTGAAAAGGTCTGGAACAAGCTCCAGCGGAGGTCTGATCGACGGGGAGAAGGCGGAGGGGAGTCATTTTCTGATCCCCGCGTGGCAAATCTGCCACCGGGTTTCTGAGCGTCGGGCACCTCAAATGACAGGCCCGTCAGAGGGGGCGACTAGACAGGCCATTTTTGTGAGTCCCCTTCCCACTCAAGCCCATCCCACAGGCCTGGCCATCGCCCAGGCGAGCGATGCGGACCACCCCCGGAAGGGTTTGGCCTTATTCGGTTTTTCGACGGAATTTCAAGAGCTTAGGGATGGCGGAGAGAGAGGGATTCGAACCCTCGAGACGGTTCCCCGCCTACACGCGTTCCAGGCGTGCGCCTTCGACCACTCGGCCACCTCTCCATACCCTATATCGGGGAGCAAAAGCCGGGCAAAACACCCGGCTGCGCGGCGCACTATACTCATAAAGCGGGGGCAATCAAGGCCCGCGAACACCTCCGCGTACAAAGGGAGGATTATGTAAAACTCGCTTGATTAACTTTCGTTCATAATTGTAAACTCTTTGTTAAGTCGGAGGGGTAACTGGGGTCTGAGAGCCTCAGCCGACAGACAAACCGCCGGACTGTTTCCTTGCTGAAATGATCCGTCGATTTTTTGGGAATTCGGCGCTCGAGTTTTCGATCGCATCAAAATCTGGCCTAGGGGGTTCAGTTCAAATGGTTATTTTTCGTCTGCTCGCACTGATTCTGATTGTCGTGGCTCTCATGCTGATCGGCATCGACATCAACAATATTCTTGAAATGGGTGGAGAGGTCTCAATGGGCTCCTTCCAATCCATCGAAAGTGCGTGGGGTATGGTTCACTCTGGCTCGCTTGAAACCGCAGGAGCAAATGTTCCAGGAGCAATCCTGAAACTGCCAGCATCGCTTACAATTGGGGGATTGGGCTTGATCCTGGCATTCTTGTTCCGCGATCGCGGTTAAGCTGTAAGTACAGAGTACAAGGGCGCCTGTCTGGGGGGATAGGCGCCCTTTTTCTTTGCCTGAAATCCGACTAGAATGAAGGCGCTGACCAAGTAACGAGCTAAGCAAGTAACAAGGAGAGCGCGATCCATGCGGCGCATCGTCTTATATTTCTTTGCGGCCCTGACTGTCCTCGCCCTGGCTGGAGATGCCTGGGTCAGCCTGTCAGCCGGATCGCCTATGTACCGTCCCTTGGGATCGGTCTGGTATAGTCTGCATTCAGCCAGCCTCAACGCGACCCAGGCCGGCATTCAGCGCTATCTTTTTGCCTGGCTGTGGGACCCCGCCATCCAGACCTTTCTCCTGGCGCCTGCCTGGATCATTCCCCTTGGGGTGACCTTGGCCATGATTGTCTTTAAGAGACGTCGTTAGTCACCAATCCGTGGAGGGGGCCCGGCCCCCTTCGAAGGGACAAACCCCTTCTAAACGACCCGGTCTGCTGAGCCGCCTTTCGCGCCCATCAAGGCAATCGTCACCCCGTTTACACGGGCCGAAATTGCGGATCGTACAAACATCTGATCATTCACAGTACAAATAGCAAATCTGAGTACGATTCCTGAAATAAAGTTACAATCTGAGATTTAAAAACAGTCAAGCTTGTTTCTTTTTTGAACGATTTTAATTAGACTGGATGAGCCTGAATCAGTCGGCCCTTCATCTGAAGGAATGGCATTTGGGGATTGGACAAAGCTAAGGCAGCGGGGAGGCGGTTCTTAGAACTTCAGAAATGCCTGTACGCGATCAACCGACTCTGAGCGCGTGCCATTTTCTGACTCTCTGTTTCTTTTGCGAAAGCAACCTTCGGAGGAACAGAATGAAATTTCATTCAAAGAAACTGATGGTGGCACTGCTTACGGCGACAACATCACTTACCTGGACTGGCATAGCCACCGCCCAGGATGTCGATGAAATCACCGTAACGGGGTCGCACATCAAAAAGAAGAGCCAGTTCGACAGCGCTTCGCCGATCGACACCATCGATCAGGAAATCGTTGACTCAACCGGCTTCACCACATCGAGCGAAGTTATTCGCTGGATGCCTTACAACACCGGTTCGGAAAACCAGGCCAATGCGCTCACACAGGGCGGCACGCCAGGCACGTCGAACATCAACCTGCGCGGTTTGGGCCTTGGCTCAACCCTCGTTCTGATCAATGGTCGTCGTCAGACCGTGTCTTCCGCTGTAGCTAACCGCGGCGACACCTTTGTCGACATCAACGCCATGATGCCGATGATCATGGTCGACCGTATTGAAACTCTGAAAGACGGCGCTTCTGCTGTTTACGGGTCAGATGCGGTGGCCGGCGTTGTCAACTTCATGACCCGCGATGACTTCGAGGGCTTGGAGTTGCGGCTCGATCGCTCCCAGACCACACGTGGCGATGACCATGCGGACTCAACCATTTCGGCGATCTTTGGCGCCGACAATGGCCAAACGCATGTCGTGGTTGCTGCCAGTTATCTGGAACGCAAGGGCATGTTTACCACGGATCGCGATTTCCCTTATCAGACGCTGTCGTCTTTCGGAAACCCGGGGTCCTTCTTGCCACTGGGCGTCACCCTTAACGGCGCAACGCCGGGCGTCTTTAACGCTGATGACGAATGCGGCCTGCATTCGCCAACCTCGATCTTCGTCGACACCGGCGGTGGATCTTCCCTTTGTTACTATGACTTCGGACCGAACTATTCGCTCATTCCGGATGAAACACGGGCACAGATCTTTGCCACCGCCTCTCACGAAATTAGCGACACCATGACGCTTTATGCCGAATACGGCGTCGCCCGCAACACAGGGGAAGGTGGTTATTCCGCCTCATATCCAAACCTGGCATTCCCGCGTATACCGGCCGCACACCCAGGCAACCCTTATGGGGTTGATGTATACTGGCGTGGCCGTGCGATTGGCGATGGAGCCGGCGAGCCTGGCGCAAGCCGCGTGATCAACCACTGGTCCGATGTGACAACACGCTTTGTCATGGGCCTTGAAGGTGACGTTCCGGGGACCGAAACCTGGACCTACGACATCTCTCACAACTACAGCGAAAACCTGCGCTCCGGCACGGCCAATGACCAGATCGGAGCCAATATGTCCCTGGCCCTCAACGGCCTGGGCGGTGTCGACTGTAATCCTGTGACGGATGCCCCGGGTGATCCTGGCTGTTTGTGGTTTAACCCCTTCGGCACGGCAATCACCGCCAATCCAGGTGATCCGGAATATAATTCCGAAGAAGTGATGGCCTTCATCAATTCCAATAACTTCAGTGAAGCCCTCACCAAGCTTTGGACCGTGGATGCCACCATTACCGGTGATCTGGCGCAACTGCCGGCCGGCACGCTGCAAGCTGCCTTCGGCTTCCAGCACCGCAAGGAATCGCGTCGGACAACTGAATCTGCCGATGCAATTCGTGAAGACCTCGTCTTCCTCGTCGGTGGCCAGAATGAAAATGGCCAGCGTGAAATCGACGCGGTCTTTGCCGAGTTTGCTGTACCGCTCATGTCTGGCGACAACGGCACGCTCGATCTGGATCTGGCGGTTCGTTACACCGACTACGATGGTGTTTGGACATCAACAGACCCGAAAGTGGGCTTGCTTTATCGTCCCAACGAAAAACTGTCGATCCGCGGTTCCTGGTCATCGTCCTTCCGGGCGCCGACCCTGTTCCAGGTCAGCAGCGACCAAACTTCGCTCAACGCGGTGTTTGATTCTCTGACTGGCTCGCTGGTCTTCCTGGCGACCACCGCCACGGCCAACCCGGGCCTAGAACCGGAAGAAGCAGATACCCTGGGTCTCGGCTTCTCATATTCACCGAGTGACATCCTGACCTTTAGTCTGGACTACTACAAAGTGACCTATGAGAATCTGTTGACACAAGAATCCGCACAATCGGTCGTTACCCAGCAATATGTTGACTGGCTCACCAACGTTTGCCCGGCTGTGCCGGTTGCTGGCCTTGGCGCTGGTGCATGTTTCGATATTGCGAACGATCCGAAAGTCGACCGTGATTTCGATCCGCTGACAGGCAATGGTTCTCTGACCCCCTTCCGGGTTTATGTGGACCGGTTCAATGCGGCGAGTGCTGAAACCGATGGTTTCGACCTGACGGTTACTTTGACACCGACAATCGATTCCATGGCGGGCAACCTCGTAATCCGAAACGAAACCACCTATGTGAACAGTTTCGAATTCAAGGCGGCTCCGGGCGCGCCGACCCTCGAAGGGGCAGGCAACCGGAATATCGATTCGCCGATCGCTCGTTCCATTCCGCAGTGGCGGTCCAACACCTACCTCGGCTGGGCCAATGGCGCGCACGAGGCAAGTGTCATCGTTCGCTATATCTCTAGCTATGATGATGGCCGTACCGCGGGAACGATTGAAAAAATCGATAGCTGGACCACACTGGACCTTCAGTACAGCTATGATTTCGGCGACACGCTGAGCTTCGGCCAAGGCACCAAATTCACAATTGGTCTCAACAATGCGACGGATGAAGATCCGCCCTTCGTTCAGTCCAAAGTGGCAGGCGGTAACGACTTTGGTTACGACGTGAAAGTTCACGATCCTAGAGGCCGCATGGTTTATCTGCGCCTCGTACAAGACTTCTAAGACAAGAAGAACCTCAGAAGGGCGGTCAGCAATGGCCGCCCTTTTTGAAAAAAACGTCAATATGTCTGGACAGTTAACGCCAGTGAAAATTGACTTTTCGCCCGTAAAATCACTATTATTGCCGATCATTTGATCCGCATTCGGATTAACAGGAAAGCCATCAAAATCAATGACAGACCTCGGTCAATTTCAAAGCACCGAAAAACATACACCAACGCCCAATCACGAACGGGCGAGCGCCATGCGCAAAAAGATCATTGATGCGGCAATCCAATGCCTTTGCGATCTCGGCTATCATCAGACAACCACCAAAGCGATCGCTGAACGCGCCCGGATCTCCCGCGGGGCAATCCTGCATCACTTCTCCACCCGATCAGAACTCGTAGAAGCGGTATTCAAAGAAGTGTCCAACCAAAGAACTGAATATCACCGCGCAAGGCTGGAGCATATTTCTGATCCGATGGGCCGCTTTCTGGAACTCATTGAGATCTTATGGGAGACCATGATCTCGCCCACGGGCGTCGCAAGGCTCGAACTTTTGCTGGGAACACGCGGCGACCCGGAGCTGAAAGAACAATTCGACGCGCTTAACGCGGGCCATGTTCAACAATCCAAAGACAATCTTTGGCTAATGGCTAAGAGCATCGGATTTGCAACTGAAGAAGAGCGTAAGAAAATCGACGCCTTCACTCAGCTCTACATCGCGACCATGCGCGGTCTGTCCATAGATGCCATGCGCAGCGAAACCCGCCCCGGCGCGGAAGACGCTAAGGAACTTCTCAAGGAAATGCAGACCGTCATGCTGAAGTCAATGTTGACTTAATTGTCGTCCATTTTGAGGGCGGCAATAAAGGCCTCTTGCGGAATATCCACCTTGCCGAACTGACGCATTTTCTTTTTCCCCTCTTTCTGTTTATCGAGGAGCTTGCGCTTACGGGTGATGTCACCGCCATAACATTTCGCGGTCACATCCTTGCGCAAGGCGCGGATGGTCTCACGCGCAATCACCTTGCCGCCAATGGCCGCCTGGATCGGGATCTGGAAAAGGTGGCGCGGAATGAGATCCTTGAGCTTTTCGCACATGGCCCGGCCGCGGCTTTCTGCTCGGCTTGCGTGAACCATAACTGCGAGCGCGTCCACCGGCTCCGCGTTGACCAGAATGTTCATGCGAACCAGATTGCCGGCCCGGTAATCGTCAATTTGATAGTCGAAACTGGCATAGCCGCGCGTGATCGACTTAAGGCGATCATAAAAATCAAACACCACTTCATTGAGTGGCAATTTATAAATTACCATGGCCCGTGAGCCCGCATAGGTGAGGTCCACCTGCTCGCCGCGCCGGTCCTGGCAAAGTTTCAGAACCGCGCCCAGATAATCATCCGGCACCAGAACAGTGGCCGTGATCCAGGGTTCCTCAATTCGCTCAATATGGGTCGGATCGGGCATATCAACCGGATTGTGCATCTCGATCATCGCGCCATCGCGCAGGAAGATCCGATAGACCACGCTCGGCGCCGTTGTAATGAGATCAATGCCAAACTCGCGCTCAATCCGCTCGCGCACAATCTCCAGATGCAACAGCCCGAGGAAACCGCAACGAAATCCAAAGCCGAGCGCCGCACTGGTTTCCATTTCAAATTCAAAACTGGCGTCATTCAAGCGAAGCTTGGCGAGTGAGTCGCGCAAGTTTTCAAATTCCGCCGAATCGACCGGAAAGAGACCGCAAAAGACCACCGGCTGCGATGGCTTGAACCCGGCAAGCGGCTGAGCACACTCGCGCTTGTCCTCGGTGATAGTGTCCCCCACCCGCGTATCGGCCACCTGTTTAACGCCAGCCGTCAGAAAACCGATTTCGCCCGGGCCCAATTCTTTGACATTTTCAATTTTCGGCCGGAAAAC
>SBGZ01000025.1 GCA_006226415.1 Alphaproteobacteria bacterium | reverse complement strand
CGTGGCGAGGGTGAAGGTGCCGCGCAGGGTGCTGGCCAGGAAGGCGTCATAGCCGGAAAGCTTGCCCGCCGTTTCGCCGGGCTGGAGTTTCACCATCTCGCGGTTTGTCACAAAAGGCTGCGCCGCGCGGACGGCAATATCCCAGGAACGCTCAATGTCATTTAAACCTTCTGACGTCACGCGCAGGGTTATTTTGGCATCGCCCAAGTCACTGGCGGTGATCGGCAATGTAACTTCTGTTTGCTCCTTGGCTTTCAGTTTGATCTGGCCATTGGCGCGGTCAAGCACCGCCACGCCAGTTGTTGCCGTGACCGACCACTTCAGGAGTTTTTCCCCGTCCGTCAAATTGTGCAGGGTGAGCGGCGCCTCGGCCTTGTCGCCGGGGGCAAGGAACCGTGGCAGCAGGAGGTCCGCCACCACCGGGTCGCGAACGATCAGATCCTCATCGCCCTGACCGACCACGCTCGCGCCATAGGCCACGGCCATGAGGCGCAAGCGGCCGTTAAAGTCCGGCAGATCAAGGGTGACCGTGCCTTTGCCATCGGCACCGACTTCGATCTCTTTGTGATAGAGCGCGACCGTCTTGACCACGCGGGTGGTATTGCCCGCGGCGTTTTCATCTTGCGCCATCATTTCCGCATCGGCCATGGCGCGCATCATCTTGTCGCCGCCCGTGCGCAGATTGCCGCGCGCGCCTTCCATGGGCTTGATGAGCTGGCCATAGATATCGCGAATGGTAAACCCAAGAGCCCGCTGGGAAAGGTAATGATTGCCGGGATTGGGCGAGGCAAAGTCTGTCAGCTGAAGAATGCCTTCATCGACAGCGGCGATGGTGAGCCGCATCTTCTGGCGCTGCCCCTTCAATCCCTTGACCTCAAAGGGCAAAGTCACGCTCTGGCGCGGCACCACGGTTTCAGGCACCTCGAAAGCGACCGCCGCTTCATGGGCGGCGCGGTCGACTGTGAGCCATTTAAAGCCCATGGCCCGGATCGGCAGGCGCGAGGGCGCAGCTACATCCGGGCGATAGGCCGTAACCGTGAGATAAGCGCCGGGCGCCCAGCTCTTCTCAGGTTTGAATTCAAACTCGCGGCCTTCTTCAGGCAGATCAAAGCTTTTGGTCCAGAGAACCCCGTCTCCCAACACCGCCACATAGGCCGTACCGGCAAAGGGCGCCTTGACGAAGGCCTTCACCTTGTCGCCAGAGGTCAGGTCATCGGTATCGACGGTGAGCTCCAACTGATCCGGCGCATTGGGGTTGGTGCCAGACGACCACCAGCCGATGAAGAAGCGCTGGCTGGCAATGGAGGTGCCCTCCTTGTCGCGCACTTCGACCCGGTAGCGGCCCTGCCCCAGGGGCCGAGCAAAGCGGCCCATGCCTTTGGCATCGGTCTTAAGGTCACCTTCGGCCAGGCTTTCATCAAAAACCGTGGTGCGGGTGCGCCAGGAGCCCCCTTGCTGGTACCAGGTATATTCATAAACCTCGCGGAACCACTCATAGCGCAGACCGCGCCCTTCCACGGGCTTGCCTTCTTTATCCAGGGCGATGACCTCAAAACCGCTTTCGCCGTTTTCATCAAAGGCGGCCTCCTTGTCGCGGCGCAGGCCCACCTCTACTTCGCGGGCACGCAAAGGAATGGCCCAGCCAGCATAGACCGGACGGCCGGAGACATCAAAGACACTGGCGAGCATTTCAAGGCGCAAGGGGTGGGAGCTTTCCGGCAGCTTGGTGAGGTCCACGGTGACGGGCGCTTTGCCCTCTGCATCCGTTTTGAAGGACAGCTGCGCCAGCTGCTCCTGATAGAAGTCTTCCTGCACCAGGCCAAAGGCATAGCTCTCATAGCCTTCAAAGGGCAGCGGGTTGCGATTGACCGTAACCCTCATCTCGCCCGTCAGATCCGCTGCTGGCGCGCCATAGAGGAAGGCGCTGTCGACAAGCGCGTCAAAAATCTCACCCGGTTCAGCATAGGTCTTTTCAACTTTCAACTGGGCGCGGATGCGCTGCGGCACAAAATCCTCGACCTGGAAGTTTGCCCAGCCGATGGATTTGTTGTCGTCATCGAGAACGGCGCGCACCGACCAGTTGCCGGAGCGAGCGGCGCCCGAAATGGGGATATCAAACTGGTAACCGCCAAAGGCATCGCCGGTGACGCTCACTTTGGAATGTTCGGTGCCGTCGGGCTTTGAGACCACAAAGGTCACGGGCAGCTCGCCGACAGCCACCGCCTTGGCGTCGCGCACCAAGGCGCTCATATGCACGGTCTCGCCGGAGCGATAGACGCCGCGCTCGGCATAGAGATAGGCATCCATCTCTGTGTAGAGGCTGCGGCCGGAGACTTTATGTTCGCTGAGATCAAGAGCCGGGCTCGTCAGGCGTATGAAGTTATAGTCATCGCGGTGCACGGCGGTTAGAAGCGCCGGGGCATTGCCGCCCTTACCGCGCAGAAGGCCCGGATCGATTTTAGCCACGCCTTGCACATTGGTGCGGATACGTGTCAGCACCTTGTTGTTGCGGGCAATGAGCGCCAACTCTACGCCGCCCATGGGCCTTGTGGTCTCCAGAGACCTTACGATGACGGTCATGCCGTCCGAGCCCTGATAGGACGTGAGGCCAAGGTCAGAGATAAGCACCCATTGGGTGGGGCGTTCATACCAGTAGCGGCGGTTTTCCTCATCCTTCTTTTCCGCGACCAGGGCATAAACGCCAGGCGCGTGATCGGAAAGCATGTCATTGAGCGGCAAGTTCGTCACCACTTCCCGGTTCAGCTTCATGGCGACCGAGACAGAGCCTTGCCAGATTTTTTCACCTTGGGTGTTTTCAAGATCGCGCAGGTCGCCGGTGGAAAGATCGCGCTCAAAGGTGTTGGTGAAGATGGCATTGACCAGATTGCGGTCATTAATGCGCAGAAGCTGAAGCTCAATCTCTTCCAGATTAACCGTGCGCAGCGGGATCAGTTCATCCTTTGTCTTCGGCAAGACATAGGTGCCGGAGGAAAAGACAATCCGCTCAGACATATTGGGCACCTTGAAGGTGCGTTCTGCATCGCGCCGAAGTACAGGGCCGCCCGCGCTCGGCACGCCTTTCTTGATTTTGAAGGTATAGCCCGCCCCGTGCTTTAAACCCCGCACGCAAATACGGTCATGCTGGGCGTAAATATCGGCATCCACCGCTGGCGAAATTTCAAGGTAACCTGCCGGGTCAAACCCCGACTTGAATTCCTGAGAAAAGATGGCGCAGGCGCTCGGGACATCGCTTTCGGAATTCACCGCGATGTCTTTTAACAGCATGTCGGTTTCTTCGCGCAGCTGGTTGAACCGATACTGCGTATTGGACAAGCGATTGGTTTCCAAGCTCAGATAGAAGAGATTAAGGGCGGTCTTTTTGTCATCATCCCCCAAATAGGCCTCTGCCATATAAGAAAGCGCAAGCGCACGTTGGCGCTTGTCTCGGGAGACGCGTTGCACATGATAGAAGGCCGCCTTGGCGTCATCCAAGCGGTTGCGATTGAGATAGTGGCGCCCAAGATTTTGCAGCTGAGCGAGGCCGAAATTTCTCTCCGCGACCTCGATCTCTTGCTCGTATTCTTCATAGAAGCTTTTGGGGTTGTCAGTCGAGAAGAGATCATCCAAACGAGCGTCGAGATCGGCGTCCGTATCACCTGCTTTCATAAGACGGTACTTGTAGGCAATGTCTTCGATGCGGCTTTTCAAGCGGGTGTAATCTGCCGAATGGTCCGGGACCTTGAAGTTCTTTTCCATCAACGGGTGATCGAAAACATCCTCTTCGGGTGCGGCTTCTTGCGCCTGAAGCGGCAGAGCGCTCGCGACCATCCAAAAAACAACAAAGATCAAACCCGCCAAACGCCGCATTTTTCCATCCCTTTGATTGAACCTCAAGCGGGCAAGCCGCCGCAAACAATCATTCCACGAAAATGTGCCAAGAACCATATCCGACCCGCTTCTGATCACAGTTTTGCCCCGAAGATGGGCAAGAATGTGGGACAAACGGGGCTATTTGACGGGGCCTTAGCTATTCCTTGACTTGCCAGACGTTAAAACTTGGGCGAAAACCGGCCTGGAGAACCTATTAAAGAAGACCTGATGACCCGACTGACGATCAAAATCTGTACCGCTGCGCTGGCGGTTCTGGCGCCTGTTGCTTTGGCGGCAGAGGATGATGTGCGCTTACCCGAGCTGGAGTTCACCCCGATCAACCTCACAAATTGCTCATTGGGTGAAGAGGTTCTTGCCAAGGGAAATGCTCTGGCTGCAGGTCTGCTCATCGAAGATTGTCTCACGCAAGATGTTCCCCCTCAAACGCGCGCTCAATATCTGGGCCTTAAAGGGGCGGCTGATCTTCAAATGAAGTTTTACGGCATTGCATTGGCTGATTTTGAAGAGGCGCTTGAAATTGATCCTGAAAATGTCCGCTACCTGACGGGAAAAGGCCGAAGCCTGCTAGGCCTGGAACGGCCCGTCGATGCCATTGATGAGTTTCGCGCCGCTCTGGCTGTCGAACCAACCCATGTGGCCGCGCTTACCGGACTGGGCGAGGCTTATGCTTTGAACGGTCAGTTTCCGCTCGCCAATGCCTTTTTGTCCAAAGCCGTTGAAGCTGCGCCGGAAAATAATTTAGCTCGGCTGGCGCGGGGAAAAGCCTGGGTCCAGCAGGGAGAGTTTGTTTTGGCGGAAACGGATTTCTCTGCCGCCCTCAGCAATTCTCCTGAGTCCCTCGACGCGCTTTACCTGAGAGGCAAAGCGCGCATGGCGCAGAAAGACCATGAGGGGGCGCTCGCCGATTATGACGCTGCCAAAGCGCTTGATGATGACCGCGAGGATGTGCGCCTTGACCGGGTGCTGGCTCTGGCCCAGCTGGGGCGCACATCCGACGCGCAATTGGAGCTTAATGAAGTCATCGAAATGGCGCCTGACAATGTCAAAGCCTTGATGATGCGCGGGCGACTTTATCTTGCGCTCAAAGATAAGGCCAAGGCGAAGGCCGATTTTGTTCAGGCTGTCACCATTGACCCCAATGGACCTTATACCGATGAAGCCATGGCCGAACTCCATGAGCTTAACCGGATGGACTGGTCTGACTATTTAGAAGACTAGGGCCTTGCCGTCTCGGAGGACTCGCTCCGCGGCCTCGCTATAGCGGCGGGGCGGCGCATGCAGCTCAAGACCCGGCAAAAGCGTGACACCGCCTTTTGCCCCCTTTTTTCCGATCACGACGACACGGCGAGCGGGTTTGCCCTCGCCGGGCCAGAGCGGGAAGATTTTAAGGTCCCCGAGCGGGCCGCTGAGAGCCTCCATCAAACGGTGGAGGTCTTCGGCCGGAAAGATCGCTGCAAATTGTCCCAAAGGCCGGACGAATTTCAGGGCCGCGTCCATCCACTCTTTCAGTCCCCGCTCCTGGGAATGCATATGTGCATTGAGCCGGCTCTCATTGGGAGAGGGTCTGCCCCGATCCCTGTCGTAATAGGGTGGATTGGTGACGACCCAATCGAAGCTGTTGCGCTCAATCTCTTTGGGCATGTCAAAAAGATCAGCTGCGCAGATCTCTACGTTGTCCAGACGATTGCGCGCCACATTTTCGGCCGCGAGATCAGCCAGAGAGGACTGCAGCTCAATCCCCATCACCTTGATGGCAGGCAGACGCCGCGCCAGGCACAGCGAGACCACGCCGACCCCGGCGCCGATGTCGAGAACACTTTGTCCGGGCAAAGCCTCCACGGCAGCGGCCAGAATGACCGCGTCCATGGCGGCGCGATACCCCTTTTTGGGCTGAAGAACTTGCAGTTTGCCGCCCCAAAAGGCGTCATCTGTGATTTCGCTCATCGGGCTGCGTCGACTTCCTCGCGAACGGCGCCGATAAGGTGGGGGTAAATCCCTGGATCTGCCAGGACGCCGAGCATTTTGGGTAGGTCTTCCTCGTCGACGAGGAGACGGCGGGTGAAGATCCCTATGGATCCTTCCATGATCGAAAAGTTCTCATCCGCCAGATAACAGGGGAGCCCCATGTCCTTCAGAACCGCCTGAACAAAGGACAGGGTAACCTGGTCATTGGTTCGCATGATTTCTCGTCTCATAACATGAGCACCTTGTCTGTCTGAATGATCACAGGTTCCAGAGGTATTGGCTCCCTCACAAAGAGTCAACTTGACCCCTGATCGTCTGGGATCATAATAACGACCGTGAAAAGTCATGAAATCCGGCAAACCAATTGCGCGGGAAGCGACGAGCGAGGCCGAAATTGGCAATTGTAGTTAATATTGATGGGTCCAAGGCGGGATCTGAACATGCGGTCTCGAACCTGAAGAGCCTCGTGGCCGAAGACCTTGAAAAGGTTAACCAGGCCATCATCAAGCACATGGAAAGCCCGGTGGACATGATCCCCAATCTGGCGGGGCATCTGATTAATTCCGGCGGCAAGCGGCTGCGTCCCATGCTGACACTCGCCAGCGCTCGCATGTGCGGCTATGAGGGCGAGACCCATGTGAAGCTGGCGGCCTGTGTCGAATTCATCCATACCGCGACCCTGTTGCATGACGACGTGATTGACGAAAGCGATCTGCGCCGGGGTTCGCCTACCGCCAATACGATCTGGGGAAATCAGGCGAGCGTACTGGTCGGTGACTTTCTGTTTAGCCGCGCCTTCCAGCTCATGGTGGCTGCGGACAATATGAAAGTGCTCGATATTCTGTCGTCGGCTTCGGCCATTATCGCCGAGGGCGAAGTGATGCAGCTCATCACCGCCAACAACACGGCCACGACGGAAGATGCTTACCTCAAAGTCATTAGTGCCAAAACCGCAGCTCTGTTCGAAGCGGCCTGCCGCGTGGGCGCGGTGATCGCGGGCGATCAACCGGATCAGGAGGCCGCACTCCTTTCCTATGGCAAAAATCTCGGTATCGCCTTCCAACTCGTCGACGATGCGCTCGACTATTCCGGCGCGCAGGCCAAACTCGGCAAAACCGTCGGCGATGATTTCCGCGAAGGAAAAGTAACCCTGCCAATCGTGCTGGCTTATCGCCGTGGGTCGGAGAGCGAACGGGATTTCTGGAAGCGCACCATTGAAAAAGGCGAGCAAGATGACCGCGACCTGGAAAAGGCCATTGCTCTTCTTGAAAAACACGGGGCTCTTGCCGACACCATTGAACGGGCGCGCCACTATGGCTCCATGGCCCGCGATGCGCTGGCGATCTTCCCGGACAGCGACTATGCCGCCTCTCTCGACGGCATTGTCGAATTCTGCGTCAGCCGAACTTATTAATGTCGCTCACGCCGAGTGGCCTTGCGGCCACCGGCTCCGCGAGGGCCCCCAAAAGGGCGGGCCGCAGTCGCGGCCTTTTCATTCTGAACGGATTAATCGCTCACGCCGAGTGGCCTTGCTGCCTCCGGCTCCGCGAGGGCGGGCCACAATAGCAGCCTTCCCATTCAGATCGTTTCCTATGAGGTTGTGGCTTTGATCCACCAATTGGGATGCTCGGCTGACAGCGCCTCATAGGCGGCGCGCGCTGTTGCCTGACTTTTGAAAATGGCGAAGCAACTGGCGCCGGAACCGGACATGCGCGATACCAGGCAGCCGTCTTGGCCTTCCAGCGCCTTGATGACGGTTTTGATCTCAGGTTGAAGCCGCACGGCAACGGGCTCCAGATCGTTGCGGCATTTGCTGAGGAAATTGCCATGCTTGCGCACGGTGCCAAAATCTTTCGGCAGCTTAACCTCACCCTTTTTGGCGGCGCTGCGCCAATTCAGGCCTTCAAAAACCTTCTTGGTGGAAACTGGCTTGCCCGGATTGACCAAAAGCATGTGCATGTAGGGCACACGGGGCGGCAATGAAAGCTGGGTGCCAATGCCGCGCATGATCGCGGGCTGGCTGGCCAGGCACACCGGCACATCGGCGCCAAGTTGAGCGGCAATGGCGCGCACGGTTGTAATGTCCGGATGATAATTCCAATGTTGCATCAAAGCACGCAAAGCCGCGGCGGCATCAGCCGACCCGCCACCCAGCCCGCTTGCGACCGGAAGCTGTTTGTCCAGGGTGATCGCCGCTCCCCGGTCTTTTCCTAAGGCGCCTTGCACCAAACGGGCTGCTTTGATGACCAAATTGTCTTCAATGTCGGCGGCCTTCCAGAGGTCATCCGCGAAGGGGCCCGTGATTTCTAAAGACAGGTCGCTGGCACGCTTGACAGTTACGGTGTCATAGACCTGGGGAAAGATCGCCAGGCTTTGCATTTCATGCATGCCATCCTGGCGCTTGCCGGTGATGTGTAGAAACAGATTGATTTTTGCGTGTGCTTTTTCGGTGATCATAACAATCTTATCGCGCTCTAACTGTTGGGAATGATTTTGGAACGGCGTTCCAGTTTTTCTTCGATGGTTGCAACCCGCTCAGGGCTTGGGCCAAGTTTCAAGGCGTGATGCCATTCGAACCCGGCCTCCAAATAACGACCCGCCTGCCAATAGGCATCCCCCAAATGGTCATGCAACTCTGCATCTTCGGGCGCGAGTTCAACGGCAAGCTCAAGGTACTCAACCGCCAGCTCGTAATTGCCCAGCTGATAATGCGCCCAGCCCAGACTATCGATGATATAGCCATTGCCAGCAGACAGATCGGCGGCCTTTTCCAGCAAGGCCAAAGCATCCGACACACGATAATTTCTGACAACCCAACTATAGCCCAGAGAGTTCAAGACGAGCGGTTGATCGGGGGTGATTTCAAGCGCCCGCAAAAAATCCACCTCAGCATGTTCGATCTGACCGAGTTCGTAGTAGGACATGCCACGCGAATAATAAACGAACCAATTAGCCGCGTCCTTGTCTGCGCCAGGCAATTCAAGGGCTTTGGTATAATTTTCGACGGCCGGAACAAATTCACCAATGGTTCGGTAGCTGTCGGCCAAAGAAACGCGCGCCAGGAAATTTTGCGGCTGCCGCTTCACTAATTTTTCAATGGTCTGGATTGCTTCCTCATCGCGGCCAAGCTGTTGTAGAGCGGCTGCCTTTTGAATAACGGCCTGAGGCCCCAGCGGATCTGACAAAGGGATCTTTGCGTAAAACTCTATCGCAGACTCCCAATGTTGGCGCTGCCGGTGCAATTCCCCAAGGATGAGGTTGGCGATATGGAGATCGTCATCAAGCGCCAGGGAGAGCCGCAGATAGGAGATGGTCAGGCTCGCTGTCCGGTCCGTATCCAGGAAACCGGCAACACTCAAATAAGCCTCTGCTGCCCCGGAATTGATGGAACCAATCAAGGCGCGCGGCGCGCGGCCCTTTAAAGCCCTCTCTCTGGCGGCACTTACTTCAGGGTTGCTTGTCTGTAGTTGAAGATATTCATCATAAAGGGCAATGGCTTCGGTCGGTCTCTTTTGACGCTCCAGGAAATTGCCATAGGCCTCAACGATACGAGTGCCCGTACGGCCATTAAGCTCAAGCGCATCAAGATATTTTTGCTCGGCTTTCTCAGCTTCACCGGAATAGTCGTAGATCAGCGCCAGATGAAAAGCTGCCAAGACATCACCGCTGCCAAAGGCACGCAGCCCCGTCAGGGTTCTCTCGGCAGATTCTAAATCTCTTTCGCCGGCATAGGTCCAGGCGCGCAGCAGGTCCACAGCCAGGGCGTTGTAGAGACCCATGGCGCTTTGGTCCATTTGGGCGCGCGCCTGCGCATAACCCTTTTGGCGAATGTCATTGGTGGCAAGAGCCATACGCGCCAACCGATTGGTCGGCCTGCTCCTCACCAGAATCTCCGCATGAACGAGGGCATCTTCAAAGTGGCCGCTCGCCAATTCCAGCAAAAAGGCCCGCTCGCGGATAATCTGATTGTCAGGGTCTTCCCGCAAGGTGCGATCATAAAAGGCAGCCGCGGCACCTTGATCTTTATCAACAATGGCCTGCCGGGCAGCCAGGTAGTTGCCGTAGTGGGTCTCTACGACTTCAAGCTTTGAATCACCTGAATGCCTTGTACTGGAAGGTCGGTATTGCGTGTCGGTTGCGCATGCATAGAGTGCAAAGACCCCTACCCCTGCAATCCAGCACCGTCTCAAAGACAAACGAGGGGCCTGATGCTTCATCGGCCCCTCATAAATAGCTTTGCTCAATCTCAAAGACTTACGCCTCGCTTACATATTTGGATAGTTTGGTCCGCCGCTGCCTTCCGGAACTGTCCAGGTAATGTTCTGACTGGGATCTTTAATATCACAAGTTTTGCAATGTACACAGTTTTGCGCATTGATCTGAAAACGCGGATTATCGCCATTGTCATCTGTCATGACTTCATACACGCCTGCCGGGCAATAACGCTGCGCTGGCTCGGCCCATTCCGCCAAATTGATCGAAATTGGTACATCTGGATCGGTGAGCCGCAGGTGAACCGGCTGATCTTCTTCATGGTTCGTGTTTGAAAGAAAGACCGAAGACAGCTTATCAAAGCTGATTTCGCCGTCCGGTTTGGGATAATCGATCTTTGTGCATTCGGATGCGGGCAGAAGTGTTTCTGAATCCGGCTTACCGTGCTTGAGCGTTCCAAAGAAGGAGAACCCGAAAAGCTGATTGGTCCACATGTCCAATCCACCCAGGGCCACGCCCAGGTAGGTGCCGAATTTGGACCAGAGCGGCTTGACGTTGCGCACGCGTTTGAGGTCCTTCATGAGGTGGCTTGCTTCCAACTTTTCTGTGTAGCTGGAAATCTCGTCGCTTGCGCGCCCTGCCGCCAGCGCCTCAGCCGCCGCCTCGGCCGCCAGCATGCCGGACTCCATCGCATTATGGCTGCCTTTGATGCGCGGCACATTGACAAAGCCAGCCGAACAGCCGATCAACGCGCCCCCGGGGAAGGTCAGTTTGGGAATGGACTGATAGCCGCCTTCCGTGATGGCACGGGCACCGTAGGAAATGCGCTTGCCGCCCTTGAAGGTATCCACCAGTTTCGGGTGGTGCTTGACCCTTTGGAACTCGTCAAAGGGAGACAGGTAGGGGTTTTTGTAATTGAGGTGCACCACAAAACCGACAGCCACATAGTTGTCGCCAAAATGATAGAGGAAGAGACCGCCGCCAGTATTATTGTCGAGCGGCCAACCCATGGTGTGCACCACACGG
Organism: Alphaproteobacteria bacterium; assembly: GCA_006226415.1. Classification (GTDB taxonomy): domain Bacteria; phylum Pseudomonadota; class Alphaproteobacteria; order M2410; family M2410; genus M2410. The sequence goes on along the minus strand of SBGZ01000025.1, from coordinate 68,324 downwards.
CCCGGATGGTGTTTGTCTGGTTCAACCTGCCAAAGCTCTTTCAGGCCGATCCCAAATTTTTGCGGATCGCAATCCGTGTCGAGGTCATATTTTGAAATAAGTTGTTTGGCGAGGGAGCCGCGCGCGCCTTCTGCAATAAGCGTGTATTTACCGTGGAGCTCCATGCCCGGGGTGTAACCACCCTTGTGGCTGCCATCGCGCGCGATGCCAAAATCGCCAGTGGCAACGCCTTTCACGGAGCCATCGTCGTTATAAACCACTTCTGAACAGGCAAAGCCCGGATAAATCTCGACGCCCATACCTTCGGCCTGCTCCGCCAGCCAACGGCAGACATTGCCCAGACTGACAATGTAATTGCCGTGGTTGCTCATGAGCGGTGGCATCAAAAAGTTAGGAAGGCGAATGCCGCCTTTATCTCCTGTCAGGAAATGGAACTGGTCATCGGTCACCGGTGTTTCCAGAGGGGCACCACGATCTTTCCAGTCCGGGAACAGCTCGTTGAGCGCGATGGGGTCAATCACCGCGCCGGAAAGAATATGCGCACCGACTTCGGAACCTTTCTCAAGCACACAGACACTGATGTCCTGGCCCTTTTCTTCGGCAATCTGTTTGAGCCGGATGGCGGCGGACAGCCCTGCCGGGCCTGCGCCGACAATCACGACGTCGTATTCCATGGATTCCCGTTCGACGGCGGCTTCAGACATTTGAGATCCTCCTCAAGTTGCCTCCCTTTCAATCGCTTTAGACTTGATGGGAAGTTCTTCTTGTTGCCTTTGACTTTTTATCCGATAGAGTCGGTCTGGACCCTAAAGGCAAAAGTCGCTCGGTTTCGTTGATGACTGTTACCGCACTTTATGAAGCGACTCCACCGGATGGTCAACGAAAGATGGCGAAAATCAGCGATTTAGGGCAGTTTTGACACCCCATGAGCAATCTAATCGGAGCAGATGACGCGGCGCGCCAAGACCCGCTCAGTCAACTCAAATGGCTTGTGGAGGTTGGCGCTGACGAGGCCATTGGCGAGACCCCGGTTAATCGATTTCAGGTGCGCCCGCCCGCGCCCGCCGAGCAACCCGCAAGACCGGCCCCTGCGCCTGACGCACCCGCCCCCCGCATAAATGCCCGCAGCGGAGGCGATCTTGTCAAAAATGCCGTGGGGCTGGCTCAGGAATGCCAAACCCTTGAAGATCTGCGCGAAGCCCTCAATCAATTTGAAGGCTGCGGGCTCAAACAGACCGCGCATTCTACTGTTTTTTCTGATGGCAATCCCGCCGCCGACCTCATGTTGATCGGCGAAGCGCCCGGACGGGACGAGGACCGGGAGGGGCTCCCCTTTGTCGGGCGCAGCGGCCAGCTGCTTGATCTTATGATGGCGGCCATCGGCCGGGAGCGTGGGGCTCAAGACCCCAAGGCCTCAATCTATATTGCTAATATTTTGCCCTGGCGCCCACCAGGCAACCGCAATCCGAGCCTTGAGGAAATTTCGCTCTGCCTGCCCTTCCTGAAGCGCCATATCGAGATCGCTCAGCCAAAGGTTTTGCTCGCTCTGGGAGGCACTTCCGCCAAACACCTTCTTGAAACGCCCACAGGCATCATGAAATTGCGCGGACGCTGGGCCAAAGTTTCGACCTCTGCCGGGGAAATCGACTGTATGCCGACATTTCACCCGGCCTATCTCTTACGCCAACCCGGCCAGAAGAAATATGCCTGGGCGGATCTGCTAAAGGTCGAAGCAAAACTTCGCGATCGTTAAGTTACCCTTTTTTCTCCGTATACAAATTATTCCCCCTCTTTTCACCCGCACCTATGTCGAGGGCAATAGAGCCCTCGTCGGCCTGAGCGGGAGCCGCCAATCAGGGGTTATTTTGGATTTTCGGCGAAAGTTGCGCATTTTGATGTGTCTCCCCCACAGAATCAGCCAAAATTCGCACGAAATGCTCGCAAAATTAAGTGTGTTTTAGGGGGCTTTGGCACATGATCTGCACTGATTTGGGCGATTTTCCCGACACGGGACAGGATCAATCGGTGGTCAAGGGGTGAGGAGCAATATCTTGAAACAGGTTTGTGCAAGATTTGGGCGGTGGGTTGGCGCGTTTGTATTGACGGGATTCGCCTTTGTTGTGGCGCCTCATCCGGCGCTGGCACTGCCCGGCGCGATCGCCACAGAGGTCACCCAGTCCAATGGCCAGGAACTGGTCTTAAGCGCGCCGGACGTTGATCGCTACCAGAAAATATTCAAGGCGCAGGAACGGGGTGAATGGCGCACCGCTGACAAGCTGATTAAAGAGCTCGAGAATGATGTTCTCATGGGGCATGTGCTTTATCAGCGCTATATGCACCCGACCGCCTATCGGTCCAAGTACTCAGAGCTGAAAGCCTGGATGGCGAAATATGCTGACCACCCAGATGCGAGCAAAATCTACGCACTGGCGATGAAGCGCCGCCCGGCCTCTGAAGGCCGACCGGAGCGCGCTGAAAAACGCTATTGGCGCACATCACTTGAAAACCCGGGTTTGAAATCTTTGCCACCGCGCCGCCACAACTCGGCGGATCGCCGCCGGGTGTCGCAGATCCAGACCTATGTGCGCGACCTTTTGCGGCGCGAACGACCCACCCAGGCGCTTAACTACCTCAATGAAAATCGCACGCGCAAAGATCTGACCTCTCACGAATTTGATCAGTTGCGCCAATGGATCGCCAATTCCTATTACCTGGAAAATGTCGACGCCAAGGCGCTTCGCGTGTCGAAAGATGTCATCGCGAGCAATGGCGAAAAAGTGCCGCTGGCCTACTGGACCGCAGGCCTGGTGGCCTGGCGGACCGGCGACAAGCCGGCGGCGGCGAATTATTTCGAACATGTGGCCGGTTCGGGACGCGTGGCTCATTCGGACAAGGCCGCTGGCGCTTACTGGTCGGCGCGGTCTTACCTTGTGACCCGTAGCCCAGAAAAAGTAACACCGCTTTTGGAAGTAGCCGCATCAAGCGATCAACATTTTTACGGCATTCTCGCCAAGCGCCAGCTGGGGCGAGAGCTGATTTCTCTCGACGACATTCCCGATGTTTCAGCTTCTTCTGTCGAAGAAGCCTTGAAGCTCAAAGGCGTTGCGCGCGCCGTTGCCCTGGCGCAAGTGGGCCAACTGCCCCTCGCTCAGGAGGAAATGCGCCGCGCCCATGGCAAGGCTGATGCCTCTTACGATCCTGCTCTGATGCATCTCGCCATGGTGTGGGACATGCCTTACGCCCAAATTGACATCGCCAATTATTCCGTAGAACCCTCGCTCAGCATCGGGCGCTATCCGGTTCCGAATTTTGAACCCAAGGGCGGCTTCACTCTGGACCGGGCATTGGTTTATGCCTTTATCCGCCAAGAGAGCAAATTCAATACGGAAGCGACCAGCCGGGTCGGCGCGCGGGGTCTCATGCAGCTGATGCCCAATACCGCCGTGCATGTGGCCAAAGACCGTTCTCTTAAGCGGCAAAACAAAGATCGGCTCTATGACCCTTCCTTCAACATGATGCTGGGGCAGAAATACATCCAGGAGCTGATGACGTCATATGACCTGGATAGCAATCTCTTCGGGCTCCTGGTTGCCTATAATGGCGGCCCCGGCAATCTGAAAAAATGGAGCCGCGAGACAAACTATAAAGAAGATCCGCTGCTTTTCATCGAGAGCATCCCCTCGCGGGAGACACGCGGCTTTATTGAGGCGGTGCTGGGCAATTACTGGATGTATCAGGCGCGTTTGGGGGAGGCTTCCCCCTCGCTGGATCATGTGGTCTCAGGCACCTGGCCGTCCTATGTGCCGTTGACGGCGGAATAGGTATTTTGAGGCACACGCATTCTCAAGCCTGACTGCTTGCTCTATACTGACGGAAACCACTGAAAGTTTCCAACGATGCACTCCTATCGCCTCAATATGTCCCGTGAATTTGTGCCGCTCAATATTGCGGTGCTGACCGTATCGGACACGCGCTCGCTCGAAGACGACAAATCCGGCGACACGCTGGTTGAACGGCTTGAGCATGCGGGCCACAAGCTCCATGACCGGAAAATCCTCAAAGATGATGTAGATGCCCTCGTGGCGCAGCTTCGCGCCTGGTGCGCCGATCCGCATGTGGACGTGGTTATTTCGACCGGCGGCACGGGATTGACGGGCCGCGATGTAACGCCGGAAGCCTTCAAGCGGGTGATTGAAAAAGAGATCGAAGGCTTTGCTATTCTCTTTCACCAGCTCTCCTATGAAAAGATCGGTACGTCGACTATTCAGTCGCGGGCCTGCGCGGGTGTTGCTGATGGGACTTACCTTTTCGCCCTGCCCGGTTCCACCGGCGCCGTGAAAGATGGCTGGGACGGTATTTTGAAATGGCAGCTCGACTACCGGCTCACCCCTTGCAATTTCGTGGAGATCATGCCGCGCCTTGAAGAACACAAGGACGTCATGCTGCGCGCGAAGATGCGGGAGTGATTTTTGATTTGCCCGATGCCAATTCGTAATCCCCGCGAAAGCGGGGATCCAGGGGCCGCAAATGATGCCTTACAGGGTCGCTCTGGACCCCCGCCTTCGCGGGGGAACGTTGGTTTTATGCCCCCCCGATCAAAATACCTCATCCTGAGGAGCGCGTAGCGCGTCTCGAAGGATGAGGGCATTATATTTGTAAACTGGATTCCGCGATCAAGTCGCGGAATGACATTCATTGCAAGCTATTCCGCCTTCAGGAAGAACTCCGCCACATCCGGGAAGTAAAAGCCGAGATTCTGGTTGATCGCTTCGCCGTGGTTACCCGGCACGGGCAGAAAGGGCGCGCCGAGTTCGCCCGCCATGGCCTCAGCGCCAGCGAACAGATCGTCATCCTCGCCGCAGAGCATCATGACCGGCACGGTGAGCGCGGCCACAGCGTCCTTGTGCCTTGGATGATCCAGGATCGCGCGCAAACACATTTTAAGGCCGGGTTCGGTTTCAGAGTTGAGGCGCGCAAAGGCGCGCTTGTTGTCAAAGAAGAGACCACGCTTGGCATTGGCCCAGACCTCCTCAAACTGATCGTCGCTCATGTCGCTTGGCGGATGGATGTCGACCGGAAAGCCTGCGATGCAAATGGATTTCAGCCGATCTGGCGCATGTGCCGCCATGGCGCAGCCGAGCCAACCGCCCATGGAATAGCCAAAGTAATGCGCCTTCTCGATGCCGAGATCATCGAGGACCGCAGCGATGTCACCGGCCCGATGGGCGGGGTGATAGCGGGCGTAGTCTGAGGGCGCCTGCGACGCGCCGTGGCCCAGGCTATCGATAAAGATCATCTGAAAGGTTTGACCCACGGCTTCGACAAATTGCGGATAGGCAAGCTCTTCTCCGCTAGAAAAAAGTCCGTGCTGAATGATAAGCGGCGCGCCCGCGCCAAAGGTCTCGTAGTGGATCTCATCGCCGTTATGACTGGCAAAGGGCATTGCCGTTCCTCCCTCTTTTTTGCGGTTAGTCTGGCAAGGTCACCTGCGCTCGTCAATCCAGCGCTGATAATCCGCCCCTATGTCCACATCCCATAGCCGATGTGTGAGGGCAAAACGCCGGCCCCGAGGCAGATTGGCGATGGTGTCGGCAAGCGCATGGGGGCTCGACCAGCGTACACCGTCAAAGAGCGAAAGGGTGCGCGGGACCCGGCTTTGCCCAACGAGCCAATAGCCGCCATCCTCCGCCGGACCAAAGACCGCATCATGGCCTCCAAGCGCGTTAAAGGCGGCGGCAATGTGGGAAGCTTTCAGGCCCGGGATATCCCCGCCAACGAGGACCACCGGCCCGGGCGGGAGAACATCAAAGCAGCGCTGCATGCGCTGCCCGAGATCGCCCGTCCCCTGGCCGATAACAGGCAAGTCGCCGAATAGATGGGGGCCCTGTTCCGCCACACCATCCGGCGTGGCGGCAACAAGCGTTTGCCAACGCGGATCGCGCCCAAGCGTGCGCAGGAGGCGCGTCAGCTCGGTTCGGTAAAAGCGCGTGGCGGCGACCGGGCCGATCTCCTTGGCCAGACGGGACTTTACCCGGCCCATTTGCGGCGCCTTGACGAAGATGACGAGCCATTTCGCGGGGCTAGTCATAAAGGCGGCTCAAGACTCTGGGCGGCACTCTCAAAAAATAGGCTGTCAGGAGGCCCGCGTTCCTGAGCGGGGTTTTAAAATATCCCTTGCGCTGGAACCGTTCCGCGGAAGTGATGGCTTCTGAGCGCAAAAGCAGAACCGAATTACGACCCGCAGCGCGCTTCACCTTTGAAATGATCGCCACGTCCTCCATGAGCTCGATGGGATCAAAGCCGCCGATTTCGCGGTAGAAGCTCTTCGAGATGAGAAGTCCCTGATCCCCATATGGGAGCTTGAAAAGGCGGCATCTTGCGCCCACCACTTTTTCAAGTGCGCGGGCGCGCGCTGAAAGATCATCCAATGCAAAACGGAAGGCCGCGGCAAAGCGACCATCCTCGGACACGCCCTTCATCCCCTCGCCTGAAATGAGATGCCGGACTTCCTGGTCCCAACCATCTTCAAGGCGGGTATCGGCATGGAGAAAGAGCAGCCAATTGGAACTTGCCAGATCCGCGCCGCGTCTGAGCTGCGGCCCGCGGCCCCTGGTTCCTTCAACCACTTTCGCGCCAGCCGCATCGGCAATCTTGAGAGTGGTATCGCAGGAGCCGCCGTCCGAGACAATCACTTCACGCACCAGCCCTTCCAGGGCCGCATCATAGAGGCCGGAAAATGTGCGCGGGAGCGTTTTTTCTGCGTTAAGGGTTGGGATCACAACGGAAATCATGTGGGGTTTCTAACACAGATCTCGTTGATTTGCCGCTTCAACAATTGTTGATGGACGCTTGAAGGCCTAAAGTCTCCCTATGATGACAGACATGATGCGACATATGGCCGGCGCCCTCCTTGCGCTCTTCTTTCTTGCCGCCGCTGGCCCAGCGCCGGTGGACCGGGATGCTCTCATTGATGAAATGAGCGGGCTCGTCGCGCAGCATTACATTCAAGAAGCCAAGCGGGCGGAGATCATCCGCAGCCTCAAGGCGCATCGCCTCAGCTTTAGCCAGAACGACCCCTTGCAGTTTGCCCGCGATGTGAGCACAGACTTTTTCGTCACTTCGTCGGACAAGCACCTCAAGCTTATCTATGACCCGGTCCTTTACGAGGTGCTCAAACACCCTGTTTCCCACCCGTCTCAAACGGCGACGCCGAACTTGCGCGCCGCCACGCAAAATTATGGCGTGCCGGAAGCGCGGCTCATGGACGGCAATCTGGGCTATATCCGCATCTCCAATTTTGAAGGCGGCCACGAGGCGATGCGCCGGGTGGATGCGGCTTTTGCCTTTCTTAGCAGTGCCGATGCCCTGATCCTGGACCTTCGCGGCAATAGCGGCGGCGATGCAGACTTTGTGCGCTATGTGCAAGGCTATTTCTTTGAGCGACCCACGCTTGTCATGCGCTTTAAAGATCCAGGGCGCGCGGGCCTTCAGGACAGTTATTCCCGCCAGCCGCAAGGGGTGCCCCGCCCCGGCCGCCCGCTGGTGGTGCTCATCGACGGCAAAACGGCCTCGGCGGCTGAGGACCTTGCCTATTCCGCGCGTGCCTTCGGGCTTGGCAAGCTGGTCGGCGAGACCACAGCTGGCGCCGCGTTTACGGTGAGCCGGTTTTCGGTTGGGGAGGGCTATGTGCTTTCTGTTTCAACGGGCAAACCGGTGCATCCCATAACCGGTGAAAACTGGGAAGGCGTTGGTGTCGCTCCGGATGTGAGCGCCATGCCTCAAAGCACTCTCCTAACCGGGCAGATGACCGCGCTTGAACTGCTGATGGCGGGTGAGCCCCAAGCAACGCGGCGGAGGATATATGAATGGGCCCATCTTGCCCTGGCGGCAGAACTGGCGCCACCTCAGTTGCCGCAGTCGGACTATTTGGCGCTCACGGGCTCTTATGGTGTGGGGCGTGTGGTCTATAGCAACGACGTTTTGACCTTTATTCCGCAGGGCGGAACCGCCGTTGCGCTCAGCCCCCTGAGCCGGGACGACTTTAAAATAGCGGGCACCGACAGCTACCGCTTTCATTTCGACTTCTCCGGAACCCGCCCCGTGCTTGAGCGCGTGTTTGCCGATGGCCGCAAGGACCGCTTTGAGCTCTTGCACAAATAATCCGATTCTTTGTTCTTGTTTTGTTCTTTGCACTTCGCCATACTTTGCCCCATGCGAAGACGATGGATGGACAAGGCCAATGATGCCATAGGGGCGCTTTCCCATGCGCCCGCCCCGACCCTTCAGCCTGGGCAGAAGACCCATGGCCGGGGCTCCCACTCCAACGCCTCGGGCCGCTATGAGCGCTTCTCCCGAGTGCTGGCGGACGATGGTTGGGGCGTTTTGGATGAAGATGCGCCGCCGCGCCGCACGGTCGTGCACAAGGATGCGAGCCGCACCGTCATTACGCGTAACCAGTCTCCGGATATTTCCTTTGATCGCTCGATCAACCCCTATCGCGGCTGTGAGCATGGCTGCATCTATTGTTTCGCCCGGCCGACCCACGCCTACCTCGGCCTGTCGCCCGGGCTCGATTTTGAATCCGTGCTTTACACCAAGCCCCATGCGGCAGCCCTTCTGGAAGAAGAGCTACGGCGCAAGGACTACAAAGTGCGCCCGATTGCGCTTGGCACCAATACGGACCCCTATCAGCCGCTGGAGCGCACGCACAAGATCACCCGGTCCATCCTGGAGGTGCTGTCGGCCTATCGACATCCGGCGACCATCGTCACCAAGTCCAATCTGGTGACGCGGGATATTGATATCCTGGGGCCTATGGCGGAGCGCGGCCTTGTCAAAGTGGCGATCTCGGTGACCACGCTCGATCGCAAGCTTGCCCGGCGGATGGAGCCGCGCGCGCCGACGCCGGAGCGGCGCCTTGAAGCCATTGAGCTTCTTGCGCGAGCGGGCATCCCGACCGGGGTCATGGTGGCGCCGGTGATCCCGGCCCTCACCGATCATGAGATAGAAGCCATCCTCGCCCGTGCCGCGGAGGCTGGCGCCAGCGCCGCTGGCTATATTGCCCTGCGCATGCCGCTTGAGATCAAGCAGCTCTTCCGTGAATGGCTCACCGAGCATTACCCGGACCGGGGTCCCCATGTCATTGCCCGCATGCAGGACATGCGCGGCGGCAAGGATTATGACGCGGCCTGGGGGCGGCGCATGGTGGGCAGCGGCGAATATGCCAAACAGATCAGCCAGCGGTTTCGTGTGACCGCCCGGCGGCTCGGGCTGGAACGCCCGGCCATGGACCTTAATTGCAAGCTCTTTAAGCCCCCACCCCGCCCGGGAGACCAGATGGCCTTGCTTTAAGGTGTTGGACCTGTGGGTAAGTCAAAAGCGCGAGTCTTGAGAATCACATGGCGAGCGAGATTAGTCTAAGAAATCAAATCTGCACTAGATCAAAAAAAACCCCACCGAAGTGGGGCCTTTCTACGCCGTGCATGAACTTGCTTTCGCCCGTTTGCACGGCGGCCCCTGTTGGGGTCTTAGGTGCGGATTACGAAATAAGGTAAGAGCCGCGCTCATTTTTAATATAACAAATTATAGATGTTTTGTCAAGGCAGACATGCCCATACCTTGAAGAACACATTGCCGAATTCTCTTTATATTATAGTCGCTTAAAGCGTCATAATAATATTGGCGCTTGCCTGTTTCAGACTTCCGGAACCGGAAAAAATCCAACCGATTAAGTGCGACAGAATAAATCATATCGCCCTTCACCCAAACCCCGTCGCTATCGAAACCGGTAGGTAGTTTGGGCCTGATATCTATTTGGCAATGATAAGGCATAACGTTCTCTGGTGCTGTTGTGCTCAAACAAACAACCGTACATAGGCCTGGTCGCGCGGCAATCTTGGGACTTATTACCACAACTGGCCTACGTTTAACCATTTCAGGCGGATAAAACCCCGTATCGAAGTTGCAAAGCAAAACGGAGCCAGTTCTTGGATGATTAGCGATCGGCATAAGAATGGGCTTAGCACACATTCACCTATTAGTTGAAAAGGAATCTCGATACCCTCTCAGGATTTTGGAAGCAGCACCCAGCCCAGCTTATCGCCCACGTGCACCTCGCTGGTGGGCACGAAGTCATCGGGGTGCTCCATGAGACCGACAAAGAAATGGACCTCGTCCGGCCAGCGAATGCCTTCGTAAGCTATGGGGGTGCCGCAGCGATCGCAGAAGGTGCGCCGCACCCCTTCGGAGGAAGCATAGGAAGAAGGCTTGCCGGTGCCCCATTTGATCATCGGTTTCAAAACGCCGATATAGGTCGAATAGGCGGCGCCGGTGGCGTGGCGGCAATCACCACAATGACAATTGGCGACCCATTTGGGATCGCCCTCAAATTTGAAAGTCACCTTGCCGCAATTGCAGCTGCCTTTGTGGATCTTGGTGTGGATCTGGGTCATGGCGCGCTCCCTTGTTGCGGCGGAATCATGACATAAAGACCCATGTTCTTGAAAGATGCGAAATCACTTCCGGATTTTGAGCGAGAGACCCTTGCCGGCGGACGCGTCGCCGGGGTCGATGAGGCAGGCCGCGGCCCCTGGGCGGGGCCCGTGGTGGCCGCTGCCGTGGTGCTGGACCCGGCAGATCTGCCCGATGGCCTTAATGACTCCAAGAAATTGAGCGAGGCGCGGCGCGAAGCCCTCTATGAGGTGATCCAGGCCAGGGCCCTCGGGATCGGCGTCTCCATCGTCGAGGTCGAGGAGATCGACCAGGTCAATATCCTGAACGCCACCATGGCGGCCATGGCCCGCGCCGTGGCAGCGCTGCCGCTTGCGCCGGATCTCGTCCTCATCGATGGTAACCGGGCGCCGAAGATCGACTTGCCCACCGAGACCCTCATCAAGGGGGATGCAAAGTCCCTTTCCATCGCGGCGGCCTCCATCATTGCCAAGGTGACCCGCGACCGGCTGATGCGCCAGCTCCATGACAGTTTCCCCCAATATGGCTGGGATCGGAACAAGGGTTATGGAACAAAGACCCACCAAAATGCCCTCCATTGTTACGGAATAACCCCACACCATAGGCGGTCCTTTAAACCGATACACAATATGTTGTAGATGAGGAATCCTTGTTAACCTATTGATTCCAATAAACTATTGACTGACATACAGCCATGACTCATTCTCCGGATTCACAAGAGTTCAGGAGTGGGCATGGCATCGAAGGGTAATGGGAACCGGGGCAAAACAACGGCGACAGAGCTGGACCCGAAGGCGCTCAACAAGATCATCAAGGGCAATTGCATCAGCGCGATGAAGAAGCTGCCGGAGGCATCGGTGGATCTCATCTTTGCGGACCCGCCTTACAATCTTCAGCTGGGCGGTGACCTCACCCGGCCGGATAACTCCAAGGTGGACGCGGTGGACGATCACTGGGACCAGTTTGAGTCCTTTGCGGCTTACGACAAATTCACCCGTGAATGGCTCACCGAGGCGCGGCGCATTTTGAAGCCGGAGGGGGCCATCTGGGTGATCGGCTCCTATCACAATATTTTCCGCGTCGGCACGGCCCTGCAGGATCTGGGCTTTTGGGTGCTCAACGACGTGATCTGGCGCAAATCCAATCCGATGCCCAATTTCAAGGGCACCCGCTTTACCAATGCCCATGAGACGCTGATCTGGGCCACCCGGGACGCGGGCCAAAAGAAATATACCTTCAACTACAATGCCATGAAGGCCCTCAACGAGGGCACACAGATGCGCTCCGACTGGGTTATTCCGCTGTGCACCGGATCTGAGCGGATCAAGGATGATCAGGGCTCGAAAGCGCATCCGACCCAAAAGCCGGAAGCGCTTCTTCACCGGGTGATCCTGGCGACGACAAATCCGGGCGATGTGGTGCTTGATCCCTTCTTCGGTACAGGCACCACCGGCGCGGTCGCCAAGAAGCTTGGCCGGAACTTCATCGGCATTGAACGGGAGGCAGACTACATCAAGGTGGCCAAGGAACGCATCCGGCGCGTCACTCCTGTGGCGCCGGAAGATTTGCAAATCACGCAGTCGAAAAAGGCAGAGCCGCGCGTGCCCTTCGGCTCGCTTGTGGAACGCGGCCTCCTCAGCGCCGGGGACAAGCTTTATTGCCCACGCCGCAAGTTCACCGCCAAGGTGCGGCCGGACGGCTCCATTGTCACCACCAATGCCAGTGGCTCTATTCACAAGATGGGCGCCCATGTGCAAAAGGCCGAGGCCTGCAACGGCTGGACCTTCTGGCATTTCAAAACCGACAAGGGCTATCAGCCCATCGACATTTTGCGCCAGCAGGTGCGGGCAGAAATGAACTGACACATCTCAAACGGTGGGGTGTGACACGAAGGCGGGTGAAGCAGTTGGGTGCTGCTTCCCCGCCTTTTTATTTTGCTCGTTTTTCGGCTCACGGCAATTGCCTCTTGAGTACATCGAGGCAATGCCTGCGCGGGCGCGGGCTTTCGCCCGGCGGCCGGTCGGCCTTATTCATTTTAAACGTTCCCCACGCGCTCAAGCGTCATTCCCGCGGAGGCGGGAACCCAGGGGCGACCAAGGCTCCTCATGCTGAGGAGAGCCCAAAGGGCTCGTCTCGAAGCATGGGAGACGCACTGGCCACATCCTTCGAGACGCGCTTCGCGCTCCTCAGCATGAGGCCTTGATCTGGTATCTGGACCCCCGCCTATGCCAGGGAACCTATTTTCAAGGGGTCTGACCCCTTGAAAACTCTACGGCCTCAAAGACCTTGGTCATGAGGGTCGGGAAGGGTTTGGTGGCGCGTTCGTTGTCGCCCAGAAAAGCGCCCTCTTTGGCCGTGACCTTACCGGAGACCTCCCCCACCCAGATGCGAAAGCGTTGATGAAAATGGGTAAAGGTGTGGGTCACCTCTTTGTCGAGGCACACGAGATTTGGCATGGAACGGCTGTCGATAATATCAGCGAGGTCAAAGGCCGGACGGCCCTCCGGCAGTTCGGTTTCGTCCCAGGGAGAACTGGGAAGCTCCCACATCTGTGCCAGGAGACCGGTTTCAGGGCGCTGGCGCACCAGGACGCGACCCTTGGCGTCCCTCAGATAGAGGATATCGGCCTGTTTTTTCGGCTTGGGCTTTTTCGCCAGCTTTTTCGGGAAAGCGTCCATGTCACCGAACAGTTTTGCCTGGCAGGATGCCGCCCAAGGACAGGTATCACAAAGGGGGGCGCGCGGCTTGCAGATAGTGGCACCCAGATCCATCAGGCCTTGCGCAAAATCGCCGGGGCGTCCCTTTGGGGTCAGCGCGGCGGTGTGTGCGGTAATCTCAGGTTTGGCTTTGGGAAGCGGTGTCTTGACCCGAAAGAGGCGGGCCATCACCCGCTCCACATTTCCGTCCACCACGGGCACTTGCTCGCCAAAGGCAATGGCGGCAATGGCGGCGGCGGTATAGGGCCCGATGCCGGGCAGCTTATGAAGTCCTGCAGCGGAACCAGGAAACGTACCGCCGTGCTGCTCCACCACCACGTCGGCGCAGTGCTTTAAATTGCGGGCCCGGGAGTAATAGCCAAGCCCGGCCCATTCGGTGAGCACCTCTTCCATGCGCGCCGCACTTAAAGCCTCAACGGTCGGCCACAGGGCCAGAAACTTTTCAAAATAAGGGATCACGGTCACCACGGTTGTCTGCTGCAGCATGACCTCCGACAGCCAGACCCGATAGGGATCGACAGCTTGTCCCGGTTTTGCGCGCCAAGGCAGATCGCGGCGATGGCGATCATACCAGGTCAGCAGCTTGCGCGCGGTCGGCGCTTTGACGGTGGGCATATCCATGATGGGGGGCACTTTAGGGGCCTCAGCCCCTCAGTTCAAAGGCTGCGAACAAAGCATACCCAGATTTCCCATGCCGCCATTTTTAGGCCATGCTTGGCGGGCCTAATCAGGACCAAATGAGACCAAGGAGAAAAAGACATGCTTGCAACCCTCAGCCTCGCCGCCTTTTTCATGTCTACCCCGACAGATATGACTGCCGGGCCCTGCCCGCTGGCGGAGACCTATTACGCTGAAGGCGCGCACTCCCAGGCCATCGGCGAGCTCAACCGCTGCATCAGCGAGGACGGCCTCAGCCCAACTGAAAAGGCCTGCGCGGTGCTCAATCGGGCGAAGAACTATCTCGCCCTCGGCGCTGATGACAAAGCGGCGGGCGACCGCGACAGTGCCATCGGGGAAGACCCCACCCTGCAACAGCCGGAAAAGGCCGCCGCTTGCCTTGAGGCGGACGCAGCCCTCGCGGAGGACCTCCTTCATCTGGAGAGTTCCTAAGCCCTCACATTAAATCGGGGACAGATCTGCAGAATGGCTTGCGCCGCCCCCACTCCTCGCGGCACCATGGCCCCCATGAGCCAACGTCCGGACATATTGCGATCCAGCCGCCAAAACCGCCTCCTGGGGCCCGGCCCCCGGCATGTGGGCGTCAAGGTGCGCGCGCTGACCACCCCTCTCCTTAAATCGCGGGGGCTAGCACAGGGCGATATTGTCTTCCGCTGGCAGGAGATTGTCGGACCGGAGCTTGCCGCTTTTTGCTACCCCGCCAAGATGACCCATGGACGCGGCGGTCAGGGCGGCATTTTGCTGGTGCGCGTGGCTGGCGCCGCCGCGCTGGAATTTGAATATCTCATCCCGCAGGTGATGGAGCGCATCAATACGTTTTACGGCTGGCCGGCAGTTGCGCGAATCAAGATCGAGCAAGGACCGTTGCCGCGCGAAACGCACAAGCGGGAAAAGCGCTTGCGCCGCCTTTCCGACTCGGAAGAAAAGGCTTTGGAAGACACTCTTGAGAGCGTCCAAAACGCCGAGCTTAAAGACCGATTAGCAGAACTCGGACGCCTGATTAAGGCCTCGCATCACAAGTGATATAAAGCTAAACTGGCGCCCGGACTTGAAAAGAGACATTTTGAAACATTGCGAAAGCGAGACGTAACCCATGATTGAAACCACATCTTTGACCCTGCTTAAAGGCGCCCGTCTGACCCGGCTTTTCAAGTCTCTCGTCTTCGTCCTTTTGGCCTCTTTCTCACTCGCTGCCTGTGGTGACGACAAAGTGGTAGAAGGCGCCTATACCTTCAAGATCGATGCAAACGACCTCGTGATCGGGCAAGCGGATGCACCTGTCACGGTCGTAGAATATTTCTCCTTTGCCTGCCCCCATTGCGCGGAGTTTCATGAGATTGTCTTTCCCACTTTGAGAGAAAAATACATCGACACCGGCAAGATGCGTTTTGTGCTGCGGCCGTTCCCGAATGTGGGCTCGCCGGGCATGGTGTCGGCGGCAACCTATGCAGCGCTGCTGGTCAAATGTGCCCCGCAAGACAAACAATTGCCTCTAACGGATGCTTTATTGCGTAGCCAATTGGCCTGGCTGATGAAAGAGCCGCAAGGTCCTCGCGCCGGCATCAACAAGATTGCAAGGCAAGCCCTGATTACGGCGGAGACGGCCGAACAGTGCTCGCGCAATCAGGACAATATTGCCTGGATGCAAGGCATCATCGACGAAGCAACTGAGGTCTATGACGTCAACTCCACGCCCGCGATCTACGTGAACGGCAATAAGTTTGTGATTCGCAGCATGGAAGCAGCACTGGAAGACTTCGACCGAATCATGGCTGACTTTGCCGGTTAAGGGGGAGATGCGACCAACCGACAGGTCTGGGCGTTCCATCCCTCCAAAAGTACGGCCTATTTATGAGGCCAATTAGAGCAGGACACTTTACGTGAAATTTGATCGTCTTCGATTGCACGGCTTTAAATCCTTTGTGGAATCCACGGATCTGCAGATTGAGCCAGGTCTGACGGGTGTTGTTGGACCGAACGGTTGCGGCAAATCCAATTTGCTGGAAGCCTTGCGCTGGGTCATGGGCGAAAACTCACCCAAAAGCATGCGCGGCACCGGCATGGAAGACGTGATCTTTGCCGGCACCAGCGGGCGCGCGTCTCGCAACAATGCGGAAGTGACCCTTTGGCTCGACAACAAAGACCGCTCGGCGCCAGCGGAATATAACGATCAAGACGCCCTTGAGGTCGTGCGCCGAATTGAACGGGACGCCGGCTCTGCCTACAAGATCAACGGCAAGGATGTGCGTGCGCGCGATGTTCAGCTTTTGTTTGCCGATGCTTCAACGGGCGCGCATTCTCCGGCGCTTGTGAAACAAGGTCAGATTGGCCAGCTCATCAATGCCAAGCCCAAGGCGCGGCGGCAAATTCTTGAAGAAGCGGCAGGTATTTCCGGTCTGCATTCGCGGCGCCATGAGGCGGAGTTGCGCCTTAAAGCCGCCGAAACCAATCTCACGCGGCTTGAAGACGTCATTCAACAGATTGAGGGTCAGCTGTCGAGTTTGAAGCGCCAAGCCCGGCAAGCTTCGCGTTATCGCAATCTTTCCGGTCACATTCGCAAGGCGGAAGCCACGGTTCTTCACCTGCGCTGGTTGCACGCGCTTGAAGGTGTTGCCGACGCCAAGAAACGGCTCACCGAATCCGAGGCGGCAGTTGCCGAGATGACCGAAATCGCGGCGCGAACCTCAACCGAGCAGGCCAAAGCGTCCGAAGCTGTGCCGCCGATCCGAGAAGAGGAAGCGCGCACCGCTGCCGCCCTTCACCGCTTGACCGTGGAGCGGGAAAATCTGGAAGCGGAAGAAACCCGCGCCCGCGAAGAAGCTATTCGTTTAGAAGCCCGGCTGGAGCAGCTTGAGCAAGACATGACGCGGGAAAAAGCCTTGTCGGGAGATGCCGATCAAACCGTGACCCGCTTGCGCCAGGAAGCTGAAGAATTGCAGGCTGCCCTTGAGGCGGGTGGCGACAGTGTCGAAGCGGCCAAGGCCCAGGTTGAAGAAACCGCCGCTGAGCTTTCCGAAGAGGAAGGCAAGCTGGAAAACCTCACCTCGGTGGCGGCGCAGCTCAACACACAGCGCAACGCTATCGAAAAGTCACTTGAGGAAGCCCAATCGCGCGAACAGCGTTTGTCGCAGCGGCTGGCTGAGATCCGCCAGAACATCGCCGCGCTTGAACCGTCACCGGAAGACGCTCAAAAACTGGAAGAGGCGCGCGCAAGTGTTACCGCCGCCCGCACGGAAGTTGAAGCGGCTGAGCGGCAGTTGGTTGAAGCTGAGGCGGCGCGAGGCGCGGCACAAAACCACGAAGCCATGGCGCGCGATCCGATGCAGGACGCGGAAAGCGTGGTCAATCGGTTGCGCACAGAAGCCAAAACCCTGGCGCGCGTTCTGCAGGTCGAAGAGAGCGGTCTTTGGCCGCCTTTGATTGATGCAGTGGAGGTTCAGCCGGGTTTCGAAAAGGCGCTTGGCGCGGCGCTTGGGGACGATCTGGATATTCCCTCGGACACGGCGGCGCCTATTCACTGGGATACCCTGCCGCCGCTTGACAGCTCCCTGCCACTACCTGCCGGGGTTCGGCCTTTGTCAGATGTCGTCAAAGGTCCGCAAGCGCTGGCGCGTCGGCTTAGTCAGATTGGCCTGGTTTCAAAAGCTGAAGGTGGCGCCAAACAACGGGATCTGAAACAAGGCCAACGCCTTGTCAGCGAGGACGGCGATCTGTGGCGTTGGGACGGGCTCACCGCGGCGGCTGAAGCGCCGACAGCGGCGGCCACACGTCTTGCCCAGCGCAACCGTCTGGCCGAGCTGGACGAAGAGATTAGCGTAGCCGAGGCAAAGGCCCGCGCGACCCGTGAGGCCTACCACACCGCGCGCCAACAGGCCGAACAAGCGGCTGAAAAAGAAGGGGCTCTGCGAAAGGTCCTTCGCGAGGCGCAAGGCACCCACAGCGAAATGCGCGACAAGGCCCAGACCATTGAGACCGAGGTTGAACGGAACTCGTCGCGGTTGACGGCTTTACAGGAATCTCTTGCTGAAATTGAGAATGACATCGCCGAGACCCTTCGGCGGCGCGAAGATGCGCGCCAGGCATTGGCAGAACAACCCGATCCGGAAGAGCTCCAATCCCGTATCAGCGAAACCCGCGAGGTGGTTTCGGATCTGCGTCTGGCCTATTCAGAAAAACGCGCCACCTTTGAGGGCTTTGATCGCGAGCGCCAGCTGCGCACCAGCCGCCTTGCCACTGTTGGGCAGGAGCTGAGCAACTGGGAAGGCCGCAAATCAAGCGCCATGGAGCAGATCGAAACACTGGAAGCGCGGCGTGTTGAGCTGATCACCAACCTGGAACAGGTCCGCTCTATTCCGGCGTCTCTGGAGGGCATGCGCACAGAGCTGCTCTCCCGCATTCAGGAAGCAGAACAAAAGCGCAATGCCGCCGCCGATATGCTGGCTGAGGCGGAGGCCTTCCTGCGGCAATGTGATCAGGCAGCCAAGGAGGCACAAACCTCGCTCGGCGAAGTGCGCGAAGTGCGCGCGCGCTGTGAAGCCCAGATTGAGGGCGCCCATGACCGGCAAAACGAGGTGATGGAGCGCATTCGTGAAGTGCTCGATTGTCTGCCCGAAGATGTGGCGATCATTGCCGAAATCAATGACGGCGATGAGCTACCGCCGCTTGAAAAGACCGAGGTCAAGCTTGAAAAACTCAAGCGCGAGCGGGAAAGTCTTGGCGGGGTGAACCTGCGGGCCGATGAAGAGGCGGAGGAATACCAAGAGCGCCTCGATTCCATGAACGCCGAACGTGATGATCTGGTGGGCGCCATTCAGCGGCTGCGTCAGGGCATCTCAAACCTCAACCGGGAAGGCCGTGAACGCCTTCTGGCGGCTTTTGAGACGGTCAATCAGAACTTCCAAACCCTCTTTAAGACCCTTTTCGTCGGCGGCGAGGCCGAACTGAAGATGGTGGAATCGGAAGACCCGCTTGAAGCCGGCCTTGAAATTTATGCCAAGCCGCCGGGCAAGAAGACCCAAGTCATGTCGCTCCTCTCGGGGGGTGAGCAGGCGCTGACCGCGGTTTCGCTGATTTTTGCCGTGTTCCAGGCCAATCCGGCCCCCATTTGCGTACTCGACGAGGTGGACGCGCCGCTGGACGATGCCAATGTGGACCGGTTCTGCAATTTGCTGGATGAAATGACCCGGACAACGGACACCCGCTTCCTGGTTATCACCCACCATGCCCTCACTATGTCCCGCATGAATCGTCTCTATGGGGTGACCATGATGGAGCGCGGCGTGAGCCAGCTTGTTTCGGTCGATTTGTCGGACGCAGAGCGAATCCAGGCAGCTGAATAGAGGTCTTTGTTGCACTGCGGCAAATGACCTCTATAAACTCCATAAAAAACAATGGGTTAGATATCATCCATTGCCGCTTGACAGGGGTGTGACCCCTCCCTATGTTGCGCGCGGCTCGGCAGCCCGCTAAGCCCTTGTTTCCTCGCGATTGGGGTGGTCATGACTGACCGGAAATCCTCCCGCAAGTTTGGCGACTTCAGCTCCAGAGATAGCTTCTCTGATGAGCACGAAGACCTTAAACGACTTGGGAAACGCCTCCGCGAGGCACGCAAGGGAGAGGCAGCCGAAGAAGAGCACAGGCAAAGGGCAGATAGTCTGCCCAATAATGGCCTCGGCGTAGCCCTTCGGATCGGCATCGAATTGGTGGTGGCGGTTTTTGTGGGCGCAGGGATCGGATTTTTTCTGGATCGCTGGCTGGGGACCCAACCGTGGCTGTTGCTAGTGTTCTTCATGCTGGGAACCGCTGCCGGATTTATGAATGTGATCCGGATGGCACAAAGTGAGACCCTTTCGCCGGGCAACAAGCTGGACGGGCCAGCCGTTGACGACGAAGACGACTAGATTGGGAGCCTGACGTGGCTGAGAACGCAAACGATCCGATGCATCAGTTTGTGATCAACAAAATCGCTGATTTCCAGATCGGTGGCCTTGATCTTTCCTTTACAAATTCTTCTCTTTGGATGGTTGCCGCAGTTGCAACTGTTTCATTGTTCATGATGTCGGCCATGTCGGGCCGCGCCTTGATCCCTGGCCGCATGCAATCAGTTGCGGAGCTCTGTTACGAGTTCATTTCCAATATGGTGCGTGATAATGCGGGCACAGAAGGCATGAAGTTCTTCCCGTTTGTGTTTACGGTCTTCACCTTCGTGTTGTCCTGTAACATGCTGGGAATGATCCCCTACTCCTTCACGGTTACCAGCCACATCATTGTAACCTTTGCCCTGGCAGCGGTGATCATCACCATCGTCCTGGTGTATGGTCTGCTCAGAAACGGCTTTAAATTCTTTGGGCTGTTCCTGCCATCCGGTGTGCCGTGGTGGATGGCGCCGATCATGGTGCCGATTGAGGTGATTTCATTTCTGTCACGCCCGATCAGCCTTTCGGTTCGGCTTTTTGCCAATATGCTGGCCGGTCACACGGTTCTCAAAGTTTTTGCTGGCTTTGTTGTCAGCATTGGATCTGTCGGCGGGCTCGCCATGCTGGGCGCCATTGTTCCGCTGGCGATGGCCACGGCCCTGATTGGCCTCGAGTTTCTGGTGGCCTTCCTTCAAGCCTTTATCTTCTCGATCCTGACCTGCATCTATTTGAATGATGCAATTCACCCAAGCCACTAAGGCCAAGGATCGAGTTCATTATTAATTCCAAACGTTCATTGATTTAACAGGAGATAAGAACATGGAAGTCGAAGCAGCAAAAATGATTGGTGCAGGTCTTGCCGCAATCGCACTGGCAGGTGCCGGTGTTGGTATTGGCCTCATCTTTGGTAGCTTCTTGCAAGGTGCGCTGCGTAACCCTTCTGCAGCCCCGCAATTCCAAGCCATGGTTTACATTGGCTTCGCGCTGGCTGAAGCAACCGGTCTGTTTGGCCTTGTGATGGCCTTTGTTATCCTGGGCGCATAATCCCGGGATAACATCCACTCCTCGGGCGGATGGCGACATCCGCCACCTTTAGATTTATGCCAGGGCTTTTTTCGAAGTCCGAGGTCGGTTTGATATGAAAGCTGATATGCAAGATCTTGTTGCTTTTGCCGCTGAGACTGAAAACGGTCACGGTGGGGGTGAGGCAACCCATGCCGAAGTTGGCCATGAGGCCGGCGGTCACGAAGGTGGCGGTCTGCCGCAAATGGACACTTCGACCTATGCGTCGCAGGTGTTCTGGCTCGCGATTACCTTCACGTTCCTTTACCTGTTCCTTTCGCGCGCTGTTCTGCCGAAAATCGGGCAAGTGATCGAAGAGCGGCGGGACCGGATCGCAAGCGATCTGGACAAAGCCGCCGACCTGCAATCCAAGTCTGAAAAAGCCTTGGAAGCTTATGAAGGTGCCTTGGCGGATGCGCGGGCTAAAGCCCACACGCTGGCCAACGAGACCCGTGAGCGCCTCACTGCTGAGTCGGACGCCCGTAAGGCGGCGGTCGAGGCGGAGCTTTCCAGCAAACTGGCGGAAGCAGATGCCAAGATCGCGGAGACGAAGGAAAGCGCTCTGGCCTCCATCAAAGATGTGGCTAATGAAACCGCAGCGGTGGTGGTAGAACATCTGATTGGCGAAACTGCGGATGCGGGGGCCATTCAAGCCGCTGTTGATGCCGAACTCAGTGCGCGGAAAGGATAAACCCCATGGAATTCCTGATCAGCGAACTTAGCCATGCCACCTTCTGGGTCGCTATTGCCCTGTTTTTCTTCCTTGGCGGTGTTTTCTACATCGGCGCTCACAAAAAAGTGGCCGCCATGTTGGATGACCGGGCCGAAGGCATTCGCAAGGAAATCGAAGATGCCCGCAACCTGCGCGAAGAGGCGCAGGCTTTGCTGGCCTCCTACGAGCGCAAGCAAGCGGAAGCCGAGAAGGAGGCTGAGGAAATGGTCGCCCAAGCGCGCCATGAAGCCGAGCAGATGGCCAAAGAAGCTGCCGCTTCTCTTGCTGAGCAGATTGACCGCCGCACGGCCATGGCTGAGCAAAAAATCTCCAGCGCAGAAGTTCAGGCTCTCAACGAAGTGCGCGGCGTGGCCGCGGATGTGGCTATTGCAGCGGCAACCCGCGTCATTGCGGACAAAGTTGGCGGCGATAAAGCCGATGCTCTGGTCAAAGAAAGCATTGAGGGTCTCAAAGGCAAGCTGCACTAAGGCGCCTTTGGCATCACACGCATTGAAAAGCCCCGTTCATTTGAGCGGGGCTTTTTTCATGGCATCGATACCTTCTCGAAGGCATTGGCCCAATAAATTTCCTTCTCCTTGGGGAGAAGGTGGCGAGCGTCCTGCGAGCCGGATGAGGGGTCGACCCCTCACCCGAAACCGCCTCGCGCTTTCGACCTCTCCCCAAGGGAGAGGTGCTAATTACCGCGGCCGATCACCGATAATCGTCACCCGCTCAGCGATCCGTCTATGCGGCCAATAGTCGGATGCGGCGTAATGCTGGCACGAACGGTTATCCCAGAAGGCGACTGAGTTCTTTGCCCAGCGGAAGCGGCACTGATATTCCGGAGTTGCCGCCGTCGCATAGAGCGCTTTCAAAAGCTCAGCGCTTTCAAATTCATCGACGTCCTTGATGTACTGAGTAAAGGCGGCGTTCACATAGATGCTTTTACGGCCCGTTTCCGGATGGGTGCGGATCACCGGGTGCTCGACCATGGGATATTTTTCATTCATCTCTTCGATCTGCTGCGGCGTCAGCCCGCGCTTTTTCATCTGCTTGCGAAAATGGGCAAAATCATGCACGGCCACGCGGCCTTCAACGCGCTCCTTAATCTCATCAGGAAGGTTTTCATAGGCCGCTTCCATATCCGCGAAGAGCGTGTCGCCGCCCACGTCCGGCACCTCCAGAAGGCGCAGGACAGACCCGAGAGAGGGCTCAAGTCGCCAGGTCACATCCGAGTGCCAGGTATTTTCGCGCCCTGGATGATCCTTGTCATGGGTGATGGCCAGCACTTCCGGATAGCCATCTTTGTGCGGCGCGAAGGGGTGAACTTCGAGTTCACCGAAATTGCGCGCGAAGTTCAGATGCTGCTCGGTTGTGATGTCCTGATCACGAAAGAAAATCACCTTGCGGTCCAATAGCGCCTGTCGAATGAAATCGATCTCGTCCAGGGTCTGAGCGCGCGCCAGGTCAATCCCGCGAATCACAGATCCGATAGTTGGGGTGAGATGCTCCACCTCGAAGACGGAACTCTTGTCCATTGCTGCTTGTGCCATTCTTGCGATCTCCTGCCCTTGGGTTCTCGCGGTGTCTTCGCACCGCCTCGTGGCAAAATGTTCCCAGATCGCTCCGAGAATGGCAAGTGCGGCAATTTTTCTGAGAAGAATCTCCCTCGGGGGTCTTGGAGAATGGGCTCTAATCTGCCATTTTGGCGGCTAGAAGATCTGATCCCTCATGTAATTTCAGGATGTAAAGAAAATGGCTCTCAAACCCGGCGTGGTCACAGGCGAAGACTATTTTGAACTCGTAGATGCGTGCAAATCCGGTGGCTATGCGCTGGCCGCTGTCAACTGTGTTGGCACCAACTCCG
Organism: Alphaproteobacteria bacterium; assembly: GCA_006226415.1. Taxonomy (GTDB): domain Bacteria; phylum Pseudomonadota; class Alphaproteobacteria; order M2410; family M2410; genus M2410. Next base: position 44,903 of record SBGZ01000025.1, on the reverse strand, counting down.
TGAATGCGGCTCTGGAGGCCGCAGCCAAGAACAATACGGATGTCATCATCCAGTTCTCCAATGGCGGTGCGCAGTTCTTTGCCGGGCAAGGCATGCCCGATGGCGACATGGCGAAAGTTCTCGGCGCCGTTTCAGCTGCGCAACATGTCCACCTCCTTGCTGAACACTATGGTGTCTGTGTCGTGCTGCATACCGATCACGCCAATCGCAAGCTGGTTCCCTGGGTCGACAAGTTGGTCGATTTTTCTGAAGCGCATTTTAAGAGAACCGGCAAGGCGCTCTATACCTCGCACATGCTCGACCTTTCAGAAGAGAGCATTGAGGATAATCTCAGCGAGTGCGCGCGCATGCTGGAGCGGATGGCGCCGATGAAGATGAGCCTGGAAATCGAACTCGGCGTCACCGGCGGTGAAGAGGACGGCGTGGGTACTGACATCGACCATGATCACGCGGATAACTCCAAGCTTTACACGCAGCCCGCAGACGTGTTGCAGGCCTATGACCTGTTGACCCCCATCGGACATTTCTCCGTGGCGGCCTCCTTCGGCAATGTGCATGGGGTTTACAAGCCCGGCAACGTGAAGCTGCGCCCCGAAATTCTGAAAGGTTCTCAGGACCTTGTAACCTCAACCCACAAGACGGGCGACAAGCCACTCAGCCTTGTCTTTCATGGCGGCTCAGGCTCAGAAAAAGACAAAATCACAGAAGCGATTTCTTACGGCGTCTTCAAGATGAACATCGATACAGATACTCAGTTCGCCTTTTCCAAGCCGGTCGGCGACTATGTGGACACCCACCCGAAGGCGTTTAAATACCAGATCGACCCAGAAGATGGCACGCCCTACAAAAAGCAATATGACCCACGCAAATGGCTGCGCGCAGGCGAAGAAGGCTTCATTGCCCGCCTTGAAGAGGCCTTCCAAGACCTCGGCTCCGCAGGCCGGTCTCTGGCTAAGTAGTTAATTTTAATTATATATTTCCCTCTCCTCAGAAAAAGTTTCACTTTTGGGAACTTTTCCTTGACTTACAGTTCCCTTTTTGGGAACTTTTGGCATTGGAGATGACAGCACATGCGGATCATTGCACGGCGCATACTGACCGACTTTAGTCAGAACCATGCAGATGCCAAAGGTGCTTTGGAGACCTGGTGGCTCATTGCGAAAAAGGCGGATTGGGCCACCCCTCAAGATGTGAAGAACCAGTTTCCCAGGGCAAGTATCCTTGCTGACAACCGGGTGGTCTTTGACATCTGCGGCGGCAACTACCGTCTCATCGTCAAATTCAATTATGAGTATCGCATTGGATACGTGAGGTTTGTCGGCAAGCACGCCGACTATGACGCGATTGACGCGACACGGGTTTAGAGGGAGTAACAGGTTATGGCAGACATTCGTCCCCTGCATTCAGAGGAAGACTATGCGCATGCGCTGGTGCGGATCGAAGCTCTGATGGACGCCAAACCAGGAACCCCACAAGGAAATGAGCTCGATATACTCGTTACGCTTGTTGAGGCCTATGAGGAAAGAAATCTGCCTTTAGAGGTTCCGGATGCCTTGACCGCCATTCTATTCATTATGGATCAGCGTGGGTTAACGCAAAAGGATTTTGCCGCGTTGGTTGGCAAATCCCGCGCCTCGGAAATACTTAACAGGAAGCGCGGTCTCTCGCTCAATCAAGCGAAGCTACTTTACCGAGAATGGGGCGTTCCGGCGGAAGCCCTTCTGAAAGATGAGCCGTCTCACTCCGCAGCGGCGGAGTGAGAGGCATTTTCTTCCGGCGTCCAGCGAAGCACAGGCTTGCGCGCAGCCGCCGTTTCATCCAGCCGTTTCATAGGCGCAAAATGCGGTGCGCCCGTAAAGCGTTCGGTTTCCCCCGCCTTGGCCGCTTCCACCAGTTGACGCATGGTCGAGATGAAGGCATCGAGCGTCTGTTTTGACTCTGACTCGGTCGGCTCGATCAGCATAGCGCCGTGCACCACCAGCGGGAAATACATGGTCATGGGATGCATGCCTTCATCGATCATGGCTTTGGCCATGTCGAGGGTGGTGACGCCCGTATCCTTTAAGAAGCGATCATCAAAGAGCGCCTCATGCATACAAGGACCTTCAAAGCTCGCTGACATAATGTCTTTCAAGCTTGCCATGATGTAGTTGGCATTAAGGACCGCATCTTCCGCAGCCTGGGTAATGCCATCTGAGCCGTGACTCATCATGAAGGAGAGCGCACGCACGAACATTCCCATCTGGCCATGGAAGGCGGTCAGACGGCCAAAGGGCTTGGCGCCCTGGGCTTCGGCTTCCGGCGCATATTCAGCCAGACTATAAGCGCCATCGGTAACCACCACGAAAGGCAGGGGTGCAAATGGCGCCAGGGTTTCAGACAAGACCACCGGTCCTGCGCCCGGACCGCCACCGCCATGGGGTGTTGAGAAGGTCTTGTGCAGATTGATGTGCATGGCATCAATGCCCAAATCACCGGGGCGCACCTTGCCCATAATGGCATTGAGATTGGCGCCATCACAGTACACAAGGCCCCCTACCCCGTGCACAGCCTCGGAGATTTCAATGATATCACGCTCAAACAGCCCGCAGGTGTTAGGGTTGGTCAGCATAATCGCCGCCACATCATCGCCCAGCTTGGCTTTGAGCGCCGCCAGGTCGACACGGCCTTCTTCCGTTGCCGGAATAGTATCGACCGAATAGCCGCAAGCCGCTGCCGTTGCCGGGTTGGTGCCGTGAGCAGATTCTGGCACCAGCACACGGGCGCGCGCATCACCGCGGGCCTCAAGGCAGGCGCGGATCGCCATAAGCCCACAATATTCGCCATGAGCGCCCGCCTTCGGCGACATGGCAACCGCCGGCATGCCGGTGATCACTTTCAGCCAATGGGCCAGAGTGTCGATCAGCTCCAGTGCGCCCTGCACTGTTGATTGCGGTTGCATCGGGTGAATGTCAGCAAAGCCCGGAAGGCGCGCCATTTTTTCATTGAGGCGCGGGTTGTGCTTCATGGTGCAGGAGCCTAGCGGATAAATGCCCGCATCGATGGCGTAGTTCTTTTGGCTGAGACGCACATAATGGCGCATGCACTCCGGCTCTGTCAGACCCGGCAGACCAATCTCCTCCGTTCGCGCAAGATCGCCAATGCGCGATTTTGCACTGGCGGGGAGTTCCGCGAGATCCACCCCGGTCGTCTGACTGGAGCCAATTTCGAAGATCAATGCTTCTTCAAGCTGCAGACCCTTGTTGCCAGAAAATGTAGAGAGCCCTTCCGGCGCCGCACGAGTAGCCGGTTGCGTGGGACGACCTTGACGGTTCATGACAGCACCTCCTCAAGCGCCTTGCGATAGGCGGCAAAGTCTTCCGCTGTATTGGTTTCGGTAACGGCAACGGTGATGAGATTATCCATGGCGCCCTCACCGGGGAACAACCTGGACATCCGCACCCCGCCAAGGATCCCTTTTTCAGTCAGGGCCTCCACGAGGCTCTGCGCATCTTTGGGCAGACGCAGCGTGAATTCATTGAAGAAACATGGCGTCATCAGCTCGACACCGGTCACTTCGCTTAAGGTATCGGCAAGTGTTACGGCCCCGGCGTGATTGAGCGCCGCTAGCTGGCGCAGCCCCTTCTCGCCCAACAGCGTCATGTGGATTGAAAAGGCGAGCGCACAAAGACCGGAGTTGGTGCAGATGTTACTGGTCGCTTTTTCGCGGCGGATATGTTGTTCGCGGGTTGAAAGCGTGAGCACATAGCCGCGCTTGCCATCCGCGTCTGTCGTCTCGCCGCAAAGGCGGCCCGGCATCTGGCGGACGTATTTTTGCCGGGTGGCAAAAAGCCCCACATATGGCCCTCCAAAGTTAAGGCCATTGCCGATGGATTGACCTTCCGCCACGACAATGTCAGCGCCCATGGCGCCCGGTGATTTCACCATGCCGAGAGAGACGGTTTCGGTTACAACAACGATGAGCAAGGCGCCCTTGGCATGGGCCGCCTCGGCGATCGGTGTTAGATCGCGCAAGTTGCCAAAGACGTCCGGGTTTTGCACCACCACAGCGGCGGTTTTATCGTCGATCTGGCTTGCCAGGTCTTCTTCGCCAGCAACTTGCGGGTCGTTTTTGACGAAAGACTCGCCGGTGTAGGTCCCGTTGGTCAAAATCACATCGCGGTAATGGGGATGCAAATTGCCTGACAGAACCGTGCGCTGGCGCCGGGTTACCCGCGCGGCCATCGCCACCGCTTCTGCCGTGGCGGTCGAGCCGTCATACATGGAAGCGTTGGCGACTTCCATGCCTGTGAGCGCGGCCACCTGAGTTTGAAACTCAAAGAGCACCTGCAGGGTCCCTTGTGAAATTTCCGGCTGATAGGGCGTGTAGGCGGTCAGAAATTCAGAGCGCTGAATGAGATGGTCCACTGTCGCCGGGACATGATGGCGATAGGCGCCACAACCGATAAAGAAGGGCACGCTGCCGGCGGCCGTATTCTTGGCGGCCATGGCGGCAAGCTGCCGCTCAACAGACATCTCAGAGGTTGCGGACGGCAGGTCCAGATGACCTTTCAAGAGCGCGCCCGCGGGCACATCCTTGAACAGCTCATTGATTTCCCCCACCCCAATGCGGGCCAGCATTTCGGCCCGATCTTCCGGCGTATGAGGCAGATAGCGCATGTTACTCGAGACCTTCCAAATAAGTCTTATAAGCGTCCGCATCCATCAGTGTTGCCAGCTCTTCCTCATTGGAAAGCTTGAGGCGCACCATCCAGCCTTTGCCGGTCGGCTCCGCATTGACGGTGGCCGGGTCCTCATCAAGAACGGTGTTGACTTCGACAACTTCGCCGGACACTGGCGCATAGATTTCACTTGCGGCTTTGACAGATTCGACAACCGCGATTTCACCAGACTGCTCCACTGTGAAGCCCGTTTCAGGTAGCTCGACGTAGACGACATCGCCCAGTTGTTCAGCGGCATAATCGGAAATGCCAATTTCGGCTATGCCGTCTTTTACACGCACCCATTCATGCTGTTCGGTATATTTAAGATCGCTCATCGGTTTCTTCCTCTGTTTCAGCGACGGCTTCCTCGACTGCTGGTGCTTGCGAGGCCTCCTTAATTTCAATTTCCACGACTTCGGACTTGATCTCTTCCGGTGTTTCTTCAGCCCTCTCTTGCGAGACCTCTTCGGCCTCGGGCTCTTCTACTTCCGGTTTTTTCTTCTTGGCCGACTTCTTTTCTCCGGCAGGTTTTTTGTCATCCTTTTTGGTGCGCTTTCTGCGCTTGCGACCCTTTTTTTCGCCGTCATCGTCTTTGTCATTGTCTTTGGCTTTGCCTTCGACGTTGGCTTTATCGGCGCGGTAGTAGCGCTGTTCAACGAAGGGCAGAGGCACGATCTCAGCGTCATGCACCTTGCCGCGGATCAGCAAGCCAATTTCGGTTTCATCTTCCGGCAGAGAGGCCTCCACATAGCCCATCGCAATGGGGCTCTTGATGGTCGGGCCAAACCCACCCGATGTGATCTTGCCAATCACATCGCCGTCTTTGTTGACAATTTCAGTGCCTTCGCGTGCGGGCGCGCGCCCTTTCGGCTTGATGCCCACGCGGCGACGCGGTGCCCCGTCCATGAGTTGCGCCATGATCTTTTCAGCACCGGGGAAATCTTTCTCCATTTTGCGGCGCTTGCCAATGGCCCAGGTGAGGCCCGCTTCGATGGGGGTTGTCTCTTCATCGATGTCATGTCCGTAAAGACAAAGGCCAGCCTCCAGGCGCAGAGAGTCCCGCGCACCGAGACCGATGAGTTGCACCTCGCGATGGCCAAGGAGCTTGCGGGCAAAGGCCTCCGCCATTTCAGCGGGCACTGAGATTTCAAAGCCGTCTTCACCGGTATAGCCGCAACGGCTGACAATCACCTCGACCCCGTCAATGCGCGCAGCCTTGGCGGTCATGAAGGGCATGGTGTCCACGAAAGGCGCCAAGCGCTTAAGGACCTTGGCTGCCCGCGGACCTTGCAAAGCCATCAGCGCGCGGTCGCCTGCGAGGATCAATCGGGCCTTGCCGCCCAGCTTTTCAGAGATATAGGCGAAGTCACCCTCTTTGGTGGCCGCATTGACCACGAGGAACAGCATGCCTTCGTTTTCCTCGCCCTCCGGGCGGGTCACCATGAGGTCATCCTTGATGCCGCCTTCCTCGTTGAGGAGGAGGGTGTAGCGAATGCCGCCTGGTTTCAATCCTTTGATTTCACCGGGCACCAGAGTTTCAATGAGAGCGGCAATTTCTTCGTGTCCACCCTCGCCTTCCAGCACGAGGAAAGCCTGGCCCATGTGAGATACATCAAAAAGGCCCGCGCGCTCGCGGGTCTGTTTGTGCTCTTCCATGATGCCGCGGCGATACTGCACCGGCATTTCATAGCCAGCAAAGGGTACCATTTTGCCCCGGCGCTCCTTATGAAGAGCCCAGAGCGGAGTGGCCTTCAAGGTTTGGGCCTCTTCCGCCGGTTTTTCTTCGGGTCCGGCCTCTGCAGCCTCTTCCTTTGGGGTCTCGGTAGAGTCGGTGGCTTCAGGCGCGGATTCTTGCGCGGCCTCTTGGGCTACGTCTTCCACCACTTCTTCTGTATTTTGATCTTCGTTCATTTTCAGGTCCATCCAGACATTGTGCGAGTCATCATTGCCGCCGAAATTCGGCGCTAAACCCGCTGTCCCAAGGACCTGAGAGATTTCACGGTGTCGGACACGCTTGCGTCCGCCGCTTACCCCCTTCGGTGAGACCTCCCCTCGGGGACGTCTACTTTCCAGCTTTTACCTCGTTTCGCGGTCCGTTTGCCTGAGAGTTTCCGGGCCGTTGCTCCTTCGGCGCCTGTCAATGGCCCGAATATTGGCGCCAAAACAGGTCTCTCCCGCGTGAGGTTTCTGGTTCCTCGTTCTCGCCTCCCGGCGGGATTCGAGGAATAGGCTACATGAGCCCAAATGCCCTCAAGAGTCAATCACCTGAAATGGCCTGCCAACAGGCAAAAGGGCTAATTTCGGGGCGATTTACATCCGATCGGGAACTTCGATGCCAAGGAGGCCGAGGCCGAGGGTAATAACGCCGAGGGTGACCAGGCAAAGCCTCAGACGGGAGGCTTTCAGCGCCGCGTCTTCTTCCGACAGAATGTGATGCTCGGTGTAGAAGCGCGAGTAGCTTTGGGCGAGCCCATAGACATAGTCCGCGAGCGCATTGGGGGCCCGGCGCTCAAAAGCCGCCTGGACTGCTGCGGTGAGCCCCTCGAGCTCCAATACCAGATTGCGCTCAGCCTCTGAGCGGATAAGGATCGGCGCGGCGGCCGCGGCCTCACCTGCCTCGCCCGCCCGGCGCAGGATCGATTTGATCCGGACGGCGGCGTACTGCAGATAAGGGCCGGTTTTGCCCTCAAAGGTCATGAAGCGATCAAGATCAAAAATATAATCAGAGCGGCGGAAGTTCGACAGGTCCGCGAACTTAATGGCGGCGATGGCGACTTGGCTGGCCACTTTGCTGAGCTCTGCTTCTGAGAAATCCGTGCCGATGCCGGCCTCTTTCAAGCGCTCCAAAGCTTTCTCGTGCGCCATGGCAATAAGGTCATGCAGCTTCATCACGCCGCCTTCGCGGGTCTTGAAGGGCTTGCCATCGGTACCGTTGATGGTGCCGAAACCGATGTGTTCAAAGCTCGCCTTGCCTGCGATGTTCGCCTTGTGGGCAGAGCGGAAAACCTGTTCGAAATGAATCCCTTGGCGCTGGTCCGTGAGATAAAGAATCACATCCGGATCATAAGACCCGACCCGGTCGACAATGGTCGCCAGGTCCGTGGTGCCATAGGTATAGGAGCCGTCGGACTTCAGAAGAATGAGCGGCGGCATTTCGGACTTGTCGTCATTTCTTTTAACGCGGATGACCCAGGCGCCGTCGCTTTCCTCTGCGACATGATCAGCCTTCATCCTGGCGACCATGTCCGGGATCAGGTCGTTGACGTCGGACTCGCCCTTCCAGAGATCAAAGCTGACACCGAGAGAACCGATCTCGCGCTGAACTGCCGGCAGGGAGACCCCGATGAAATGTTTCCAGAGGGCCAGATAGCCGGGCCGTCCGGTCTGAAGTTCGGCGGTGGCCTGACGGGCTTCGTCGGCGCGGGCGGGGTCCGCCTTGCAGGCCGCCGAGGCGGCCGGGTAAATCTCCTCCAGCTCCTCCAGGGATACCGGCGGCTCTGAGGGGTAGTCGCCTTCAAAGGCCTCATCAAAATAGGGTAGGTCCGGCTGGCGGCGCTTGATCTCGGTGATGAGCTGGCCCATCTGCAGGCCCCAGTCCCCCAGATGCACGTCCGAAACCGTCTTATGTCCGACAAAGCCGATGAGCCGCTGCAGGCTGTCGCCGATGATGGAGGAGCGCAGGTGTCCCACATGCATAGGCTTGGCCACATTGGGACCGCCAAAATCAAGAATATAGGTTTGCGCCTGAGCCGCTGGGGCGACACCAAAACGGGCGTCACTGGCGACCCGCGCCACCAGCTCCTCCAGATAGGCATCTGAAACATTGATATTGATGAAGCCGGGCCCGGCAAGGGTGACTTCGGCCAAACGCGCGTCCTCTCTCAAACGCTCAGCGATCTTCTCAGCAATCTGGCGCGGGGCGGCCTTGGCGATTTTGGCGGCGGCAAGTGCGCCATTGCACTGAAACTGGGCGAGATCCGGCCGGTCGGAGACCTGCACCAGGCCCAGTTCTTCAGGTAAACCCTCAGCTTTGAAGGCCGCGCCCGCCAGTTCTGTGAGGAAGCCGGTAATGGTGGTCATTTTATTGTCTCTATTCCTAACGGAGCCCCCTGAGCGGCTTGACTTTAAAAGCCGCAAAACCTCTATTAGGGCCCAAATTCAATGGCTTATTGCCAGTTCGGGCCGGAATGTACAAAAGCCGGGCCAATGTAACAAGCCCTGCAAGCTGTCGTTTAAGGAGTTCCATGGCCGCCGCCGCCCCAAAAGCCCCCCTGACCATCCTTCTGGCCTCCCCGCGCGGGTTCTGTGCCGGGGTTGATCGGGCGATCCAGATCGTCGAGCAGGCGCTCGCCAAATTTGGCGCCCCGGTCTATGTGCGCCACGAAATCGTCCACAATCGCTATGTGGTGGAGCGGCTGGAGGACCTGGGCGCCATTTTTGTCGATGAGTTGGATGCCGTCCCTGCCGACCGGCCAGTGATTTTTTCAGCGCATGGGGTGGCAAAATCGGTCCCGGCTGAAGCGGAGCGCCGGGCGCTCTTTTATCTCGACGCCACCTGTCCGCTGGTCTCCAAAGTGCATGTGGAAGCTGAGCGCCACCACGCCAAGGGCCTTGAAATTATTTTGATCGGCCATGCGGGGCACCCGGAAGTGATCGGCACCATGGGGCAATTGCCCGAAGGCGCGGTTAGCCTGATTGAGACCGAAGCCGATGTGGCTGACTTCACCCCGAAGGATGCCTCGCGGCTCGCCTATATCACGCAGACCACCCTGTCACTGGATGACACAGCGGCAATTGTGACCCGTTTGAAAGAGAAATTTCCGGATATTCAGGGGCCGCACAAGGAAGACATCTGCTACGCCACCACCAACCGGCAAGAAGCGGTCAAAGAGATCGCCGGCAAATGCGATACGGTCATCATCATCGGCGCGCCGAATTCGTCAAACTCGATGCGCCTTGTTGAAGTGGCGCGCCGCATGGGCTGCGAAAATTCTTTTCTGGTGCAGCGCGCCGCGGATATTGATTGGGACGCCGTCGGCACCCCAAATACAGTCGGGATCAGTGCCGGTGCCTCCGCTCCGGACATTCTTGTGGAGGAGGTCATTGCCGCTTTTAGAGAACGCTTTGATGTGAGGCTTGAAGAAACATCCATCGGCCAGGAAAACGTGCAGTTTAAAATGCCGCGCGCGCTTGTGGGGTAAAGCAAGGCATGGCGGTCTACACCCAGGTTTCCGATCAGGCTCTAGCCGAATTCCTCACGGCGTATGATGTCGGCAAGGTGCTGTCGTTTAAGGGCATCGCGGAAGGGGTTGAGAACTCCAATTATCTTCTGCGCACAGATCAGGCCAGCTTTATTCTAACGCTCTACGAAAAACGGGTGCACGAAGAGGACCTGCCTTTTTTCCTCGGTCTCATGCGTCATATGGCCGCGCGGGCGGTTACCTGCCCCCTGCCCGTGCCGGCAATGGATGGCCAACTCTACCGAACCTTAAATGGACGCCCGGCAACGCTCATCACCTTTCTCGACGGTGTTTCGGTTAAGGCTCCAAATGTCGCGCAATGTGAAGCTGTCGGCGCGGCCCTTGCCCAGTTTCATCTGGCGAGCAATGGTTTTGAACTTACCCGCGCCAATGGGCTTGGCGTTCGGGACTGGCGTCCGCTCTTTGACAAATGCGCCCCGCAGGCCAATGCGGTCATGCCCGGCATGCGGGCGCTTATCGCCGAGGAGTTGAATGCCCTCGAAAGCGAGTGGCCGGAAGGATTGCCGCAAGGGGTTATCCATGCCGATCTCTTTCCCGACAATGTTTTCTTCCTCGACGACCGCCTCTCCGGCATCATCGATTTTTATTTCGCTTGCAATGACAGTTTTGCCTATGACCTGTCGGTGACCCTCAATGCCTGGTGTTTTGACGACACGCAGCTGTTTGAGCCGGAGAAAGCCAGGGCCTTGCTGCGCGGCTATGAGAGTGCGCGCGCCTTGACCCAAGCGGAGCGCAAGTCCCTGCCCCTGCTCTGCCGGGGCTCTGCCATGCGGTTTCTATTGACGCGGCTGCATGATTGGATTTTTCACCCGGACGGCGCATTGGTGGCGCCCAAGGATCCGAAGGACTTTCTGGCCCGTCTGGAGTTTCACCGCCAAAACGACAATCGCCTGTTGGAGCTTTTGCCATGAACCGGGTCGAGATGTTTACCGATGGCGCCTGCTCCGGCAATCCCGGACCCGGGGGCTGGGGCGCCGTGCTGCGCTATAAGGGTCAGGAAAAAGAGCTTTATGGCGGTGACGCTGAAACCACCAACAACCGTATGGAGCTGATGGCCGCGATCATGGGCCTTGAGAGCCTTAAGCGCCCCTGCAAGGTGCATCTGGTGACGGATTCAAAATATGTGATGGATGGCATCCAAAAATGGATGACGGGCTGGAAACGCAATGGCTGGAAAACTGCCAATAAAAAACCGGTCAAAAATGTCGAACTCTGGCAGAGGCTCGAAGAGGCCGCCGCGCGCCATGAGGTCACCTGGGAGTGGGTACGCGGGCACACCGGCCACCCGGAAAATGAACGCGCCGACGAACTGGCGCGGCGCGGGATTGACGAGATCAGGCGCGCTGACTGACCTCGCCCTACTTTTTTAGAGATTTTGCAGCATATGCTCAGCACTCGATAGCTCGTAGGTGCCGGGCTTTTCGGTGAAGAGCTGCTCGACCACACCGTCACTGACGATCATGGAATAACGCTGCGAACGCTCGCCCATTCCGAAGGCGGAACCATCAAAGGTCAACCCGAGGCCGCGCGCAAATTCGAAATTGCCATCGGCAATCATAGTGATCTTGTCACCAGCGCCCATTGATGTCGCCCAGGCTTCGAGGACAAAAATGTCTGTCGTCGAGGTGCAGTAAATCGCATCAATGCCCTTGGCTTTCAGCTCATCGGCATGAGAAATATAGGAAGGTGCATGTTTGTTGGAACAGGTGGCCGTAAAGGCGCCGGGCACGGCAAAGAGCGCCACGCGTTTGCCGCCAAAGAGTTCTTTTACGGATTTCTTTTCTGGACCCTTTTCGCCTATGATGCGCAATTCAACGTCCGGCAGCGTATCACTCGGTTTGATGGTCATATCGTTTCTCCCTTAGGTCTTGTCGCATCTTTCTACACCCTTCCTTTGCGATTGAGAACGCTAATTGCTCACATTTTGTCGGCTTTGCGCGCCCTAAACCCTTAGGTTTCTTGCGGTTATGATCCGCTACTCGAGACCACCTTTCTCGGCAGAAGATTATGCGTTAGGCTGGGAAAAGATCGCGATTCAGAATGAAACGGCCATGCCCAAAGGATTGAGTTACACGGATTTCAAGTCCGCCACGACAGGCGATGAAGAGAACCACGCATCACTCGCGGGCCATCTCTTGATCGCGATGCCTTCCATGTTTGACCCCAATTTCGAGCAAACGGTGATCTATATTTGCGCCCATTCCGAGCACGGGGCTGTTGGGTTGGTCGTTAATCGCCCCACGGGATCCGTTTTCCTGAAAGATTTATTGGAGCAGCTGGAAATTCCCTCGCTGCATATCCCAAAGGAAAAGCAGGTCCTTATCGGCGGACCCGTCGAAACGGAACGTGGGTTTGTGCTGCATTCCACCGACTACTGCCGCGAAGACGCCACTCTCAAAACTTCAGACACCATTGGGCTGACCGCAACGCTGGATATTTTGTCTGCCATCGCCACCGGAGAAGTGCCCAAGCGGTCACTCCTGGCGATTGGATATTCCGGCTGGGGACCGGGCCAGCTGGAAGAAGAAATTCAAGCCAATGGCTGGCTGCATTGTCCAGCAAGTGATGCCCTAATTTTTGACGAAGACTACGACAGCAAGTGGCAGCGAGCGATCGGCCTTCTGGGTATTGATGTCTCGCAACTGTCTTCTGACGCAGGTCACGCCTGACAATCCAATCAACCCAAATGATGTTCCATGAAAGTCTCTGCCTCGTTTGCGGTCATGGGAGCACCAAAGACATAACCCTGGCCGTATTCACACCCAAGCTGCCGCAAATAAAGCGCGCTGTCTTCTGTTTCCAACCCTTCCGCAATGACGATCAAGGAAAGATCTTTAGCCAGGGAGACAATCGAGTTCACAATAACCGGAGAGTCTGGCCGGCTTTCCATGGTCGTTATGAAGCCGCGATCGATCTTGATGGTGTCAAAGGGAAAACGCTGCAGATTGGTCAGTGAGGCAAAGCCTGTCCCAAAATCATCTAGTGAAACCCCGGCGCCCATTTCACGTGCCCGGCTCAGCTGTTCTTCCGCCATGTCCGGGTCCTGCATAATGAGGCTTTCCGTGACCTCGAGCTTCAAGGTGCCTTCCGCCAGATCCGCATGGTGCATGACGTCGGCGACATCTTCGGAAAAATCTTCGCGCATCAATTGGCGCGCTGAAACATTGACAGAGACAAACAGGCCTTTTGCTCTCTTATATTGCTTTTGCCATTCAGCGAGCTGAAGGCTCGCCATGGAAAGTGCAAATCTTCCAAGAGGCACGATCATGTCGGTCTCTTCCGCGATGGCAACAAACTCATCCGGCACCAACAGCCCCTTGTTCGGATGTCGCCACCGCATGAGCGCTTCAAAGCCGGCGATGCTGCCGTCCTTTAAATTCATGATCGGCTGATAATGAATTTCGATCTGCTTGCGCGACAAGGCACGCCGCAGGTCCGTTTCCAATGAAAGTGCCTTGCTGCCTGATCGACCCATATGCTCCTGATAGACGACAAAGCGGCCACCGCCCGCACGCTTGGCGCGGAACATGGCGAGCTCGGCCTCGCGCAGCAATTGCTCGGGACGCTCATGTGCCTGATGAACATAGGCCACACCTATGCTGGCATTGGGGAAAATTTCCGCTTCATCAAGATCCACAGGCTGCGCCAGCAGATCAAGAAGTTGGTCGGCAACTTCCTCGGCGCGCGGGCCCATCATCGAAGCGCCGCCCCGCCCCGGCGCATCGGCCGTGCCATGTGCCAACAGGACGCCAAATTCGTCGCTCCCAATGCGGGCGACAAAATCCTGGTCTCCCAAAGCCCCGGAAAGACGCCGCGCCAGGATTTGCAAAAGTAAGTCCCCCATCGCGTGACCTAATCCATCGTTGACGGTCTTGAACCGGTCAAGATCAATAATGAGGAGCGCCGGGAGGTGATTGGAGCTCGCCGATTCAATTGCTGCTTTGATTTCATCCATCAAAATGTGCCGATTGGGGAGCTCGGTCAGCGTGTCGCGGGAGGCGTTGTGTGCCAGCCGCTCCTGCAGCATACGTGTGGGCGTAATATCGGAAACGATCCCAACAATCCGCTCGGCCAAACCATCGGGCCCCGGCATACATGTTGCGCGCAATTGCATCCATGGAAAGGAGCCATCTTCATGGCGCATGCGAAACTCAAGGCTAAAGCTAATATTGCCCCGCTCGATATAGGAGCGCAGCGCATTGCGATAGCGATCGAGATCTTCGGGGTGAACACGCTTGGCCCAGCCAAGTTCGGACCGATCCATTTCTCCGGCGGCCATGCCGAGCATGCCATCAATGGAGGGCGACAGATAAAGCCGGTCGCCGTCAATGCTCCAATCCCACAGGCCTTGATGGGAGGCGGCAATGCCCAGGGCATAACGGTCCTCTGTGCGCAACAGCGGGTCCGTCGAAGCGCCGAGGGGCGGCGGCGGGGCAATATTGGAACGCGGGGCCGGTTCTGGTGACGGCGGTGCAAAACTCGATGGCTCCAGACGGCGCAGCCCGAGAATAGAGGGGAACACCATCAAGCAAAGCGACACCAGGAAGAGCCCATGCAAAAGCGGTTCGATGACCAGTGCGCCTGATCGCCAATCAAAGAGCGGCAGGACGGTAATCAAAACCCCGGTTACAAAGAGGGACTGCAAACCAAACCGCACGGACCCGCGCACAGATCCGAGCGGCGAGGATGGCAACATGACCAAGGCACCAAGGACAAGCCCGAGAAGGAGCACTTCCAAGCGGATGAGCCCCATTGCGCTTTGCATTTGGAAAAGGGCCATCACGAAAGGCACGAGCAACAAAATGCGCACAGCCCCCAAGACGCGGGCGCTCGCCAGGAGACCGCGCGCTTTGTCTACATGGGCCAAGAGATATGACAAGGCGGCCAGGGCAAAAAGGCTCAATGCAATCGCCCGCCAATACCCTTCAACAGCCGCGTTCAGCGTGGCGTATTCCAGGACCCAGGCCGTGACCAGAAGCGCCAGCTGATGGCCTTCGCGAGAGGCCCAACTGACCAAGGCAACACCAAGCCCAAAGGCGACCAACAGGGATATAATGCCCAGGAATATGCCATTTGACCAAATGCGGTATGCGGAGAATTCGCTGAATGAAGCTGGCTGCCAAAGATAGATGCCGGTGCCGTCAATTGAACCTTCATGCGAAAATCCGATGCGAACCGTTTCGCCCGGCGGAATGCGGATGGAGGCGGCGCCATAGACGTCGCCCATGCCAGTGGGCAAAACTTCAACCGAGGCCTCGCCGGACAGCACCAGAATATCGGCAACATGGGGTCGCTGCAGTGACGGTCCCAGCAGGCTGGATTTCATGAGAAGCGGGAAACTGAATATGAGCAGCCGATTGGCCTGCGTATCGGTATCATTATAAAGGTCCACATAATATGCGGTCCCTTCCGGATAACTGTTTAAGAGAGCAGAGACTTCCGTTTCGTTGTCTACGACCTGACGCTCGGTCAGGACCGATGTTAGATCAATAGCGGTCTGCGGGCCGGATAGGGTCACTTCAGCCGGAGCGGCAGCCGCCGTGACGCAGAGGTTGGTCAGGCAGAAAAGCCAAGAGAGCGCTGCAAGGGTCAAACGCCTCAAACCCGACCCTCCTCGGCTTTTGAGATGTCATCGGAGAGAATGGCAAAGAGCACATGATCTCGCCACTCGCCATTGATTTTGAGATAGCGCCGCGCCTGACCTTCCTGGCTAAAGCCAACTCGGGTTAGAAGCCGTTTGGAAGGTTCATTGCTGGGCAAACACGCCGCTTCGATGCGGTGCAGCCTCAAGTCGTTTAAGATATAGGGCACCAGCGCACGAACGGCGGCCGTCATCAACCCTGATCCCGCGTAGGGCTTGCCCATCCAATAGCCCAACGAGCAGGCCTGAGATATTCCGCGCCGGACATTGGAGACATTGCACCCCCCCAGCAGCGCATCGTCGCGGTTACGAAATATGAAAAATGGATAGCCAAGATCTTCCTTAATGTCCTTGGCATAGCGGCGCAACCGTCGACGGTAAGACGGCCGGGTCAGATCGTCGACAGGCCAAGTGGGCTCCCAGGGCTGCAGAAAATCATGACTTTCATGGCGCAGAGCCGCCCAGCTGACGTAATCTGACATCGCAGGATAACGCAAATAGACGCCCTCGCCTTCAATGCGGTGTTCTGGCTCAATCGATGTGAACGGTCTCAACTTTGACATATCTGCCCTGGTGATTTGTCTGACGGCGTTATCCTAATGCGCCGGTTTGAACCTTGCCGCGAATTGGTCGTAGGATTCAAGTCTTTCAATGGGTCCAATCGCCGCGAGCGCCGGGGCGTTAGTTTCCATAAGACGCGTTGCAAAAGCCTTAAGATTCGCCACGTCAACCGCCTCTATTTGCGCCACCATTTCCTCCGCGGATTGGACACGACCAAAACGTGGTAAATGCTTGGCCATCCATTCGCAGCGTGACTGCGGATTTTCAAGCCCCATCAGAATGCCAGCCTTGGCCTGGGCGCGAGCACGCTGCACCTCTTCCGGGTGGATTTCGATTGCCATGCCCTCAAGTTCCCCGACCATCACCGGCACAATTTCTTCCAGGCTTTCGCCGCCGGTGCCCGCATAGAGGCTGAAGAGGCCGCAATCCTCGTAGGAGGTATTGTAAGAATAGATGGAATAACACAGGCCCCGTTTCTCGCGCACTTCCTGGAAAAGACGCGAGGACATGGAGCCCCCCAGAATTTCAGAAAAGATTTGAGCCGTAAAAAAATCCGGATCATGGACAGATACGCCAGGCAAGCCGATGGAAAGATGTGCCTGCTCCAGATTTCGGTTCTCCAGAAAGGATTGCCCTTGCCATTGCCCTGGTAGCGGATTTGTTCCGCTGCGCACGTCAGAGAGACCTGAAAAGGATTTTTCTGCCCATTCGCAAATGGTTTCGTGGTCGACGGCACCCGATGCCACCAAGTACATGGTCGATGGACCATAGTGATTGGCAATGTAATCGGTCAGGTGAGACCGCGTCATATTGGAGACGGTTTCCACGGTGCCGAGGATGGGCCGCCCCATGGGCTGATCGGGAAAGGCCGCTTCTTGAAGCGCGTCAAAGACATATTCCTCAGGGCTATCGATGCATTGACCTATTTCCTGCGTGATGACGGAGCGCTCGCGCTCAATCTCATTCTCTTCGAGGGTGGCATTTTGCAAGATGTCGGAAAGCACATCCACGGCGAGCGGAATATCATCTTTTAAAACGCGGGCGTAGTAGGCGGTCTGCTCACGACTTGTATAAGCATTCAGATAGCCGCCAACGTTTTCGATGCATTCGACAACCTCGCGCGCCGATCTGGAGCTTGTGCCCTTAAAAGCCATGTGCTCCAGAAAATGCGATACGCCTAGATGATGTAATTCTTCGCATCTGGCGCCTGCTTGCACCCAAACACCGAGAGCGGCCGTCTGCAAACCGGGCATCGCATCGGTGGCAACGGTCAATCCATTGGCGAGCCTTGTTACGCGCACTGCCATTTCTTAAAGGTGTTCCTCAATGTAGCTGCGCACAGCACCCAAGTCATTGGGCAGAATACTCATGCGCTCGTCGCGGTGCATCAGCCCCTCCAAATGGGATGGTAGTGCAGGTGTGACCCCGGTTGCTTCTTTGACCGCGTCCGGGAATTTGGCAACATGGGCCGTCGAAAGTGTCACGAGGGGCGATGCGCCGTTGGCCACCTTGCGGCCAGCGGCAAGCCCCACCGCGGTATGAGGATCAATCAGATGTCCGCTTGCCTCATAGGTCTCGCGCATGGTCCGGGCGACCTCCGCTTCGTCGGCCCGCGCCGCATCAAAATCTTTTCGGATGTTAGCCAGGACAGGCTCTTTCAAGGTAAACGCTCCCGACTGACCGAGGCTCGACATCAGCCCCCTCACCTCACCGGCCTCGCGGCCGCAGGCTTCAAAAATCAGCCGTTCAAAATTTGACGACACCTGAATGTCCATGGAGGGACTTGTGGTGGGGGTGACCCCTTCAACCTTGTATTCGCCGGTCGCGAGGGTGCGCGCTAGTATGTCGTTGACGTTGGTGGCGATGATCAGGCGATCCACCGGCAGGCCCATCTGTTTGGCAGCATAGCCGGCCAGGATGTCGCCAAAATTTCCTGTGGGGACTGCGTAACTCGCCGCACGGTGCGGCGCACCGAGGACCAGACCGGCGGCGAAATAATAGACGATCTGCGCCATGACGCGAGACCAGTTGATCGAATTGACACCGCCAAGGGACGTACGATCGCGGAACGCGTGATCATTAAAGAGCGCTTTAACAATGGCCTGGCAATCGTCGAAGTTGCCATCCAGAGCAATGTTGTGAACGTTCTTGTCCGGGACGGTTGTCATCATTCGGCGCTGCACATCCGACACGCGCCCATGCGGATGAAGGATAAACACCGAGACAGATGACCGCCCTCGCAAGGCTTCAATTGCCGCCCCGCCGGTATCGCCCGAGGTTGCGCCAACGATGGTGACCTGGCGGCCCCGTTTTTTCAGAACATGGTCGAAAAACCCGCCCAGCATTTGCATGGCAAGGTCCTTAAACGCCAAGGTCGGACCATGGTAGAGCTCCAGGAGAAATTCATTCGACCCGATCTGGCTAATTGGCGCCACGGCAGGATGGGAAAACGCGGCATAGGCGCGCCCGGCAATGTCCCCAAGCTCGGTGTCACTGAGCGCCTTGCCGACAAAGGGCGACATGACACGCACTGCAAGGTCTGCATAGGGCACACCTGCCAAAGCACTCATGTCATTGGCGGATATTTCAGGCCAGGCCTCCGGCATGTAAAGGCCGCCGTCTCTGGCCAGTCCGGCCAGGAGAACGTCTTCAAATTCTAAGACCGGCGCTTCACCGCGTGTGGAGTGATATTTCACGACAGATCCTTACGCTCCGAGATAACGCCGTTTCAGGTGCGCCTTGAAATCATCCGTGCCAAGGGGCTTGCCGGTTGCCTGCTGGATCAGTTCATCCGGCGTGAGCAAACAAGCTTTGCCCCGCACATGCTCATTAAGCCAGGCAAAGAGCGGTTTGAAATTGCCTTCCCCCAGCGAGGGCACGATGGCGGGATCTTTGTCGGTTGCCGCCTTAAAGAGCTGCGCGGCTGTGACAGCCCCCAAGGAATAAGTTGGGAAGTAACCAAAGATGCCTTCCGGCCAATGGACGTCCTGCATGACGCCGTCCTTGTCGTTTGGCGGCTCTATGCCCACCAGGTTGACCATCATTTTGTTCCATTCGCCTGGCAGGTCCTTGATCGGGATTTCGTTGGCGAGGATCGCTTTTTCCAACCGATAGCGCAGGATCACATGCAGCGGATAGGTGACTTCATCCGCATAGACCCGAATGAGGCCGCGCTTCACACGGCGGTAAAGGCGGATGAGATTATCCGCCTCCCAGGCAGGCCCATCCCCTTTGAGGGTGTCTTTCACCAGGGGCGTAATGTGCCGGATGAATTCATCGGTTCGAGCGGCCTGCATTTCCAGTAGCAACGACTGGCTTTCATGAAGGGTCATACCGCGATGGTCGCCGACCGGCTGTTGGCGCCATTCAAGTGGCAGCCCATCCTGATAAAGCGCATGTCCGGTCTCGTGGATGACCGCCATCAAACTCGCGGTGAAATCACTCTCTTCATAGCGGGTTGTGATCCGCACATCCCGGTCCGCACCGCCAGAAAACGGGTGATGACTGACATCGAGAAAGCCGCGCTCGAAGGGAAAGCCAATCAATTTCATGATGGCTTCGCCGAGCGCCTTTTGATTTTCGGCTGGGAAGGGTCCTTCCGGCTCTATGAGCTTGGGGCCCGCTTCCTGATGGGCAATCACCTCATCAATCAGAGGTGGCAGAAATGCTTCCAGGTCGCCGAAAATTTCGTCAACCTGCTCAGTCGTCCGACCGGGGTCGTAAGTATCGAGCAGGGCGTCATAGGGTTTTTTACCAAGTGCCGAAGCCTTGGCGGCCGCGTATTCGCGGGTCAGGTCGAACAGGTTTTCCAGTTTTGGCGCCAGAGTCGCGAAGTCATTGGCACCACGCGCCGTGCGCCAGGTCATGCCCGCCTCTGAACGGGCATGCACCATTTTTTGAACCAGATCAGCAGGCACAGCTGTCGCATGCAAATAGTGGTGCCGCATTTCCCGCACGTTGGCACGTTCCCATGCCCCGAGATCGTTCATGCCTTCGGCTTCCGAAATGAGGTCACCGCGCTGAGGGTCTGTGGCGAATTCATGAGCCAGGACAGACAAATGCCCCATCATTTGAGCACGCCCTGCGGCCGAGCCTTCGCGCATGGTGGTCGCTTCGTCCCACCCCAATATGCCCATGGCGTTTTCAAGCGCTGCGGCGCGTTCGTTCTGCTTCTCAAGTTCCTGATATGCGTTCATGTCACTCTTAGCTTTTCGTTACAAATCTCAGCCTTCCGGCACGATAGTGAAAGACAAAATAGATGACCAGCAGCGCCAGGGCCATCCCAAACCACGTCAGGGCATAACCAAAATGATTATTGGTAAATTCCACGATGGTCTGTCCCCCAAGGGGAAATCCGCCTTTGTTTGGCGTCTGATCGGCATCTATAAACAGGTCAACAGTTGGCGAAAGCTCCAGGCTCTTGGCCATTTCCGCGAAATCCCGGTTGTACCACACGCCTGTGCCGCGCTCAGGCTCTGGCGTGAAAACGCCCGGCTTGATGCTATGGCGCACCAAACCGACCACGCGGGTCCGACCCTCGATTTGACCTTCGGCCCGGCTCGTAGGCGCCTTTAGTGCCTCGGGCACAAAGCCGCGATCGACCAAAAGCCACCGGCCATCGGTCAGCTGAAAGGGGGTGATCACCTGAAAGCCGACACCGAGGCTGCCCTTTGAGGTAAAGAGGTAAAGCTCTCTAGAATTGTCAAATTGTCCTTCAAGCGAAACCCGCCGATATTCCGTCACCTCGCCCTTCTCAAGAAGCTGCACAAGGGGGTGAGGCTCAGCGCTTTTTGCCTCCTCGGTCGCGGCAATGAGATCCAGCTTCCAGTGAAGTCTTTGCACCTGCCACTGGCCAAGCCAAATCAGCAATCCAAAGACTAAAAGGCTGGTGAGGGTCAGGAATGGTAAGGGCTGAAATGAAATTCTCATTGAGGTTCCTGCCAATCCTCACGCGTTTCCACCGTCCCCGCCTTGAAGAAATATTGCAGGGCAAAGGTCACGCCTTTCAAAGGCCGTAACAATCCGACAGAAAGAAGCAATGTCAACGGCCCCCAGAGCGCCATATGCACCCACATGGGCGGCATATAAACGATCTCTACAAAAAGAGCGCCGCCCACAACAACAGTGCCCACAACAAACATAATCGCCACGGCGGGACCGTCGGCGGTGTCGCCGGCTGCAAAGTCCAACTCACAGTGCGAACACTCAGGCGCAAATTTGAGAAACCCTTTAAAGAGTCGTCCTTGGCCGCAGCGCGGGCACCGCATTTTGAGACCTGTGCCGATGGCCTGCCAGACTGTTTTCTTTTCTTCCGACAAATTTTCCACTCACTCCAAATGATAAAGCCGGGCACTTGGGGCCCGGCTTTAAACAAACTTTTTAAATTGCTCGTTTAGTGAGCAACACCGGGTCCTTGTCCAATGACATAGATCACAGCAAACAGGAACAACCAGACGACGTCAACAAAGTGCCAGTACCAGGCAGCAGCCTCGAAGCCGAAATGCTGCTTTGGCGTCATTTGACCGGCCATGACCCTAAACAGGCAAACGATCAGGAAAATTGTTCCAACAATCACGTGGAAACCATGGAAACCGGTCGCCATGAAGAAAGTCGCGCCATAGACATTGCCGGCATATTGGAAGGCAGCGTGTGAATACTCATATGCCTGGACACAAGTAAATGTCAGGCCCAGGAGGATGGTCAGGATCAAGCCATTGCGTGTCCCGCGACGGTCGCCGTGCTGCAAAGCATGGTGCGCCCAGGTCACTGTCGCCCCCGAGGTGAGCAGAATAACGGTGTTCAGGAATGGCAGATGCCAGGGATCAAAGGTCTGGATACCAACGGGCGGCCAGGTGCCCCCAATCATATCCGCGCGGCCAACCTGACCGGTCAGAATGCCGCCTGCTGCCTCTGTTGTGCCCGGAAACAGGGACACATTGAAATAGGCCCAGAACCAGGCCACGAAGAACATCACTTCGGAAGCGATGAAGAGCACCATGCCATAACGTTGACCGATCTGGACAACAGGTGTGCAGTCTCCGCGCTCAGCTTCCTTGATCACATCGCGCCACCATTCAAACATGGTGTAAATAACGCCGAGGAAGCCGATTGCAAACAACCAGTATCCGGACATCCCAAGGAACCCACCATCGTCTGTGCGCATCCATGTGATAGCACCGATGGCCAGCACGAATGCGCTGATCGACCCGACGAGCGGCCATGGGCTCGGATCAACGAGGTGATAATCGTGTTTTACTTCATCATGGGCCATTTTGTTTTCCCCATTTTCTTCTCTAAAGGCGACACGTAGCGTGCCCAACTAATTAATTCTGTTTTCTGTTCTGCGCAATCTGATCTTCAGAAGTTTTCGGATAGAATGTGTAGGACAAGGTAATGGTGTGAACGCTGTCCATGGACCGATCACCCACCGCCTCAGGGTCCACATAAAATGTTACTGGCATGTCCACCACTTCACCCGGCTGAAGGGTCTGCTCGGTAAAACAGAAGCACTGGATTTTTGTGAAATAATATCCAGCACGGTCCGGTGTGACATTAAAGCTCGCGGTGCCCGTGATCGGATGATCAGACAGGTTTTCTGCGCGATAAAACACCAGCTTGGACTCGCCGAGGTTAACCTGAACTTCCCGCTGCAGCGGCTTGAAACGCCAGGGCATGTTTTGCGAAACCGTTGAATCAAAACGCACATTCATTGTGCGGTCCACAATCTCAGCCGGTGCAGAAACGGCGCGCTGTGTGGTCCCGCCAAAACCGGTTACACGGCAAAACATATTGTAAAGCGGCACCGCCGCGAATGAGAGCCCCACCATTGCTACAACAATGACGGAGCAGATCAATGCAACGGAGCGAATGCCTTTTTGTGTTTTGTCGCGTTGGTTCATTCGACCGTCCTCAGCCTCCACTCATCTTTACGATGGAGACAAAGAAAACCAGAACGATAAAGGCCGTAAGTGAGAGCGCAACCACTCTGTTCTTTTTCTTCAAGGCTTCGGCGGCCATTTTCTTGCGATCATCATCCGACATTTACAGTACCGCCCGTAAAGTGCTGATCCCGTGCTCCATGAGAAGCTCCAGGAACAGAAGGAAGAGATAAAGAATTGAAAAGAAGAACATGGAGCGCGCGGCGCGATTGGCATCCGCCCCCTCTTCCTCGCGGCCGTCTCCGAGCCACCAGACCCGCACGGCAAAGCCGATAAAGGTCACACTCAGAAGCGACGCCAAAGCCAGATAGGCCACCGAACCAATACCGATGAAATAGGGCAGAACAGCAACCGGCGCCAACAAGATCGTGTAGATCAACATTTGCAGGCGTGTGGACTTCTTACCCGCGGTGACGGTCATCATTGGCACGCCGACTTTTTTGTATTCGTCCGAGCGCACCAGAGACAGCGCCCAGAAATGCGGCGGTGTCCACATGAAAATGAGGGCGAAAAGCGCGAGGCTTTCAAGCGGCACCGTGCCGGTCACAGAGGCCCAGCCGATGACCGGTGGCAAGGCGCCCGCAACGCCGCCAATCACAATGTTCTGAGGCGTGCGACGCTTCAAATACATGGTGTAGACCACCGCATAGAAAAAGATCGTGAAGGCGAGCAATGCTGCGGCCACCAAGTTGACCATCAACATCATAGACAGCACAGAAAGCAAGGAAAGCGTGATGCCGAGGTTCAAGGCCTCCTCGGGTGCCACCTTGCCCATAGGCACGGGGCGCCCTTTGGTGCGCTCCATCAGCACATCAATATCGGCGTCATACCACATATTCAATGCCGCCGAGGCACCCGCGCCAACTGCGATCGACAAAATCGCCGCGAATGCAACCAATGGATGGATGGCCCCAGGCGCGGCCAACAGACCCACAAGCGCGGTAAAGACAACAAGGCGCATGACCCCCGGCTTTAGAAGCGCGAAATAATCGCTGGCCGTGGCAATGCCGAGACCGCTTTTCGCGATTTCGGCATTGTCAAATTTTGTCATGTCGCTTGATGCATCAACCATGTGCGGTTGCCCATCCTTCCTTTCGAGTAACGAAACGCGCCTTAAAAATTCTTCGGCGGCTCGTTGAACTGGTGGAACGGCGGCGGAGAGGTCAATGTCCACTCCAGCGTATTAGCACCCTCACCCCAGGGATTGTTGCCAGCCGGTACTTTCTTCGAGAAGGCCTGAACAATCATGACGATGAAGATGATGACACCAATGGCCGAGATGTAGGAGCCGATCGAGGAGATCGCATTCCAGAACGCGAAAGCATCCGGATAGTCGACATAACGACGCGGCATCCCTGCGAGCCCCAGGAAGTGCTGCGGGAAGAAGATCAGGTTCACGCCGACGAAAGTAACGACGAAGTGAATGCGGCCGATCATTTCGGAGTACATATAACCGGTCATCTTCGGGAACCAGTAGTAGAAGGCCGCAAAGATCCCGAAGGTCGCACCCAAGGACATGGTGTAGTGGAAGTGCGCCACCACAAAGTATGTGTCGTGCATGGACTGGTCGAGACCGGCACTGGCCAGCATCACACCGGTGACACCCCCCACGGTAAACAGGAAGATGAAGCCGAAAGCCCAGATCATGGGTACGCGGAAGCTGATGGAACCGCCCCACATGGTGGCGATCCAGGAGAAGATCTTCACCCCGGTCGGAACCGCGATGACCATGGTGGCTGCCATAAAGTAGGTCTTCAACTCAAAGCTCATGCCCACCGTATACATGTGGTGCGCCCAAACGATGAAGCCGACAAAGCCAATGGCGACCATGGCATAGGCCATGCCGAGATAACCGAAGACAGGCTTTCTGGAGAACGTCGAAACGATCTGCGAAATCGCGCCAAAGGCCGGCAGGATCAGAATGTACACTTCCGGGTGACCGAAGAACCAGAACAAGTGCTGGTACAAAATCGGGTCACCGCCAACAGAGGGATCAAAGAAAGCCGTGCCGAAGTTGCGGTCTGTCAGCAACATGGTGATGGCGCCGGCCAGAACCGGCAGAGCCAACAGCAGCAAGAAGGCCGTAATCAACACCGACCAAACAAACAGCGGCATCTTGTGCATGGTCATGCCCGGTGTGCGCATATTGAAGATGGTGGTGATGAAGTTGATCGCCCCGAGGATTGACGAGGCCCCGGCGATATGGAGCGCCAGAATGCCGAGGTCAACAGAGGGTCCAGGGTGTCCGGCACCTGTGAGCGGCGGATAAAGTGTCCAGCCACCACCAATACCTGTTGCGCCGGGTGCGCCGTCCACAAACATGGACAGGACGCCCAGACCCAACGCGGCGGGCAGGAGCCAGAAGGAAATGTTGTTCATGCGCGGAAAGGCCATATCCGGCGCGCCAATCATGATCGGCACAAACCAGTTACCAAAGCCACCGATAAGCGCGGGCATGACCATGAAGAACACCATGATGATGCCGTGCATGGTGATCAACATGTTAAAGTAATTGTAGGCCGCTTCGCCCTGCCCCAGGAACGTAACGCCTGGTGATGCGAGTTCGATACGCATCATAACGGAAAGCAATCCGCCGATAATGCCGGCGATAATGGCGAAGATGAGGTAAAGCGTGCCGATGTCCTTGTGGTTTGTGGACAGGAGCCAGCGCCGCCACCCGGTTGGGTGATGAGCGTGATCGGCCTCGGCGTTCATTGTTGCAGTAGACATAATCTTATCTATTCCCTCGTCGATATTCTTTTTCTATCGCGCGATTACTGCGCAGCGGCCGAAGCCAGGCGAATGTTGGTGTCTGTTTCAAGTGCGCCGTATTCGTCCTGCATGTAGGCGACCCAAGTGTCGAAATCAGCCTGGCTGACTACATGGATTTCGATCGGCATGAAGGCGTGACGCGCGCCGCAAAGCTCGGAGCATTGACCGTAGTAAACGCCTTCGCGCTCAGCGCGGAACCATGCTTCGTTAACCCGACCGGGCACCGCGTCCATTTTCACGCCGAAGGACGGGATGGTCCAAGAGTGGATTACATCACCGGCGGTGACCAGAATGCGCACATTGGCATTCACCGGAACATAGATCGGCTCGTCGGTTGCCAGGAGGCGCGGCTGACCCTCGACCAGATCTTCTTCCTCAACCATGGTCGACGAAAATGCGAAATCGCCATGATCTGGATATTCATAATCCCAATACCATTGCTGACCTGTGATCTTAATGGTCAGATCGGCGTCTGGTATAATTTCCTGCTTGGCGAGCAACCGATAGGAGGGCACGAAGATAACCACCAAGATAACGACCGGAATGATCGTCCAGATGATTTCAATCAGGGTATTGTGCGATGTTTTGGACGGCGTTGGGTTCGCCTTGGCATTGAATTTGACGATCACGTAGACCATGAGCGCGCCGACAAAGATACAAACGGCGGTCATACTCAAAATCAACCAGTGATAAAGCACGGTCGTCTGTTTCATCACCGGCGAGGCGGCCAATTGAAGCGTCATCTGATTGTCGACCGGCTGTCCGTAAACCGGATCAGAGGCCAAAGCCATGTCTACGCCGAAAGCGGCAGTCAGTGCGATCCCCAGAACGCACAGGCCAACCCAATTCATCACGCGCATAATAAATCCCTTTTCTTGTCTTTATTGTTGGCGCGGGATCAGGTGGATCTCAGCCTTGTTGGGTCGCCCCTTGGGAACGGCACCCGCCCTGCACCTTTGACTCGAGTACTGTGACTTGCCGCACGCTGCGACAAAACGTCCAAATTCCGGCCTGAAAAACCACAAAAACGGCTCTCGCGCAAGCCTTCGTGGGCCAGAATACACGCGGATTAGGGCTCTTGCGAAGGCCCCCGAGGCTACTTCATCCGGATTTTGGCTCCCCGGGTGCGACGAAATGGCGCATGTTACGCAGATATCGCCCCCAGAGCCCGCAAGATTATGGGAAGTCCCTACAGACAACGCGGCTCGGTTTTTGATATTTCTAAGCAAAACTGACGAGAATCGAATCAAACTGTGCCTGTAACCCCCCATCTGAGAAGGTCTTCTTTTGACAACGACACCTGATAATTTCTTTTATGATCGATCCGAACTCGATGCCGAGACCACTCAGGCGCAAGTCGACGATGCCCTTCACAACGCAGATGACGGGGAACTTTTCCTCGAATATTGCCAATCCGAAAGCTTCAGCTTTGACGATGGGCGGCTGAAAAATGCCGCCTTTGACACGATGAACGGATTTGGCCTCCGGGTCGTCAAAGACGAGGCCACCGGCTACGCCCATTCATCTGAGTTTTCACAGGGCGCCCTCAAGCGCGCGGCACAGTCCGTCGCTGCCGTCACGGCAGGACATGAGGGAACCGTCGACCTGGCCGGGGGGCCGCAAGGCACCAACCAGGCCTTATACAGACCGGACAACCCCCTTGATCAGGTCGATTTTGAGACCAAGGTCCGCCTGATGCAGGACATCGATGCCTATGCCCGGGGCCTCGATCCCCATATTGCACAGGTCTCCTGTAATCTTAGCGGCGAATGGCAGGCCATAGAGATCCGCCGGGCAGGCGGGCAGGTTATCCGCGACATCCGCCCCCTCGTGCGGCTTGGCGTTTCCATCGTGGCTGAAAAGAACGGGCGGCAGGAGACCGGCCGCTCTGGCAGCGGTGGACGGTTTGGCTATGAACAGCTGCTCGACCCGGCCCATTGGCAGGCAGAAGTCCAGGAGGCGCTTAGGCAAGCGATGACCAATCTGGAGGGTGTACCCGCCCCTGTCGGCGAAATGACCGTGGTGCTGGGCCCGGGCTGGCCCGGGGTTTTGCTGCACGAGGCCGTCGGCCATGGACTTGAGGGGGATTTTAACCGCAAGAAGACCTCGGCCTTTTCCGGTTTGATTGGCCAGCGTGTGGCGGCGCCGGGGGTTACTGTTATTGACGATGGCACGCTTGCTGAGCGGCGCGGCTCGCTGTCTGTGGATGATGAGGGCACGCCCACCCATCACACGGTCCTGATAGAGGACGGGATCTTGAAAGGCTACATGCATGACCGGCTCAGCGCGCGGCAAATGGGGGTTCAGCCCACCGGTAATGGTCGACGGCAATCTTATGCCGACACACCGCTGCCCCGCATGACCAACACCTATATGCTTGCAGGCGAGCGGGACCCGCAGGAGATCCTGGAAAGCGTCACAAGGGGCATCTATTGCCCCGATTTTGGCGGCGGCCAGGTGGATATCACCTCAGGCAAGTTTACTTTCAGCTGCACAGAAGCCTATCTGATTGAAAACGGTAAGCTCGGGGCACCGATCAAAGGCGCCACGCTTATCGGTAATGGCCCTGATTGCCTCACCCGGGTTTCCATGATCGGCAATGACTTGAAACTCGACCGGGGCATTGGTGTCTGCGGGAAAGCAGGTCAGAGCGTGCCCGTGGGCCTTGGACAGCCGACACTTCGACTGGATGGGATCACAGTTGGCGGAACCGCACGTTAATGTGATCGCTTGGTGTGAGCCCTGCACTTGCCATAGCCCTTCTTTCCGATTCACTCTTTGCGCACTCGAATCAACGGAGGAGTGATATAACTCATGGAAATAACAGGTCTTGTACCGGCGACGGCGCTTTACGCCGGGCTTAATGCGGTCATCAGTGTCGCGCTCGCCTTTAATGTCGGTCGCAACCGAATGCGGGCGAAAGTCAGCCTTGGCACCGGAGACGATGATGGGCTTTTTCGCGCCACACGTGCGCACGCCAATAATGTGGAATACACACCGATCGCTTTGATCCTCCTTCTCAGCCTGGAGCTGATGGCGGCGATGCCGATCGCTCTTCACGTTTTGGGGATCATGCTCACGGCGGGGCGCGCGCTGCACGGCTACGGCATGACAGCCGGTGGTGGAACGGGCTTCGGCCGCTCCGGCGGCATTATGCTGACAATGCTTATGATCCTAGCTTCGGCGGGATATTGCATATTTCTCGCCGTCAGCTAAGACGCTGAAACATCTGAAATGCAAAAAGGGCGGTTCCCGATGAACCGCCCTTTCCGTTTAAGGAAAATCCGTTTGGCTTAATTCAAAATTAAGCGACTTTCTTGCGACGGCGTGCAACGCCGACACCCACGAGACCCAAGCCCAGGAGGCCAAGCACTGCTGGCTCCGGAACAGTTGAGAAGGTTGTTTGTGCGTCAAGAGAGGTGATGTCGCCGTTTTGTGCGGTGATGACAAATTCCTGAGACAGCTCAAAAGAATCGCCAGCTTCATAGCCGATCGTGCCGGTGAGCTGTTCGTCTTCCGTCAGATCTTCATCGCAAGCAATTGTTGTATCATCGATGCTGGAGCAAGCAGAAACTGACCCATCAATGTTGGAACCGTCGATCTCTGTGGAGGCATAGCCCGGACCGGTCGGAGAATCGTATGAGTCATCATAAACCAAGATGCCCAGAACGCCTTCACCTTCGCCTTCATAACTCACGATCAGCGAGGTGTTGAGGAGGGATTCGGTATCGCCCGTGTCGGACAAGGCTGAAATTACGGTGATGTTCCAGTCAGCTGAGTCGGAAATATAAGTGATTTCACCGTTAACCGAACCGTCAGCATCGCACAGGTCACCATCATTACAGGTAACATCCGCCCCATCGTTACCTTCGTCCAGAACCAGGACCAGGCCAGCGTGGGCAGGTGCAGCAAAGCTCACAATGAGCCCAAATACTGCGAAAACTTTCAAAAACTTACTCATGACAACTATCTCCAGATTTTCCCAAGGTGACGAAACCTTTTACGCCACCCATGTAACACGGCTTTATAAGCACATCCCGTGCCAGAATTTTTTCTCTATATATTTCAATACTTTACGACCACACCTCGGTGTTAATCCTGTCAGTCTGTAAAAAAAACTGACATCTATTCCGTTTCTGGCGCCCATTCCCCGGATTGATGAGATTTTTCCCAGTTCCCCGTCTTCCACTGCTCTTTCGGCAAAATGTAAGGCTTATTGCCATTATCGAGCCACCAGGAATCTATCACAAAAATCTCGCCGGTCTGAGTATCTTTTACAGACCCCGCGGTATGAGGCCAGCCGGAAACCTCAAACCAGCCATTGGTCAGACGCTTGTCCAGGTTGTGGAAGCGGATCAAACCATCGTCGCGCATCATCGTGAGATAGGTGGTTGTGTTGATCATCTCATCGATGCAGTCCTGCTGGCCTTTCAGCCCATATCCCCGGAACGAGCCGCCGATATCGCGGCCGGTGATCGCGCGTTCCCCTGTGAGCTGCTCGAGCCGGGCAATCGCGAGGGCCATGCGCTCGCGTTCTTCCCCAGGATTTTGAGACTGTGGATCAAAAATATCGCGGATTTCCTGCCATTCCTCGCTGTCCAGGCTAAGGGCCACTGAGTGAAGGCATCCATTTCCCCAGCAGTGCACATAGTGACCGGGTGTGGGATGAGGCAGCCCATATTTGCCCATTTGAGCATCAAGTGGCATTTCCCCGCCCGCGCAAGCGGACAGGCCCATAATCACGGCAAAAATGGCAGCCTGTCGGAACGTAAATTTTCCCGAATAGTTGTTTCCCAAGTCGCCAACCTTCCTATATTCACTAGTCACCCCGCGCATCCATCTTAACCCAAATGACCCAAGGATCACCCCTCCCATGGCAAATGCAGCGCCAGGCGCCCTTTCACAATCTGAAAAAATATCTCTCGCGGAGGATCTCATCAAGGCGGCGGCCCAAAAAGGCGCGGATGCAGCGGATGCGCTGATCTACGACAGTCAGGCGCTGTCGAGCTCGGTGCGGCTTGGAAAGTTGGAAAATTCTGAACGTTCAGAGGCCCGGGATCTGGGCCTGCGCGTCATTGTGGGTGCCCGGCAGGCCAGCGTTTCGACGACCGATTTTAGCCGCGAGGGGCTTAAGGCCCTCGCCGAACGCGCCGTGGCCATGGCCCGGCTGGCGCCGGAGGACCCCTATTGCGGTCTGGCCGATACGGAATTGTTGGCAGACCAAGTGATGGATCTTGAGCTTGCCGACAAGGTTGAGCCCGAGGCCGGGCAGCTTATTGACGAGGCTCTCGCCGCGGAACAGGCGGCGCGGGACGTTGAGGGGGTATCCAACAGCCTGGGCGCCGGCGCCGGCTGGGGGCGCGCCGAGGTTGCCTATGTGGCCAGCAACGGCTTTTGCGGCAGTTACATTTCGACGTCCCATAGCCTTTCCTGCGCGGCATTGGCCGGCGAAGGTACAGGGATGGAGCGCGACAGCGATGGTCATTCAGTGCGCCACCTTGAAGACAGAGACAGCGCGCAGGCCATCGGCCGGTCGGCGGGCGAGCGCGCTGTTGCCAAACTCGGCCCACGCAAAGTGGCGAGCCAGGCCGCGCCTGTTGTTTTTTCGCCGCGGGTCTCCATGACCCTACTTGGCGCTTTTGCGGGGGCGATTAACGGCAATGCCATTGCCCGCGGCACGTCCTTTTTGCGCCAGGAAATGGGTAAGGCTGTCTTTTCTGCCGACCTTTGCCTTATCGACGATCCGCATATCAAACGCGGGCGCGGGTCGCGGTACTTCGACGGCGAAGGTGTCGCCACGCAGAAACGGGTCCTCGTCGAGGACGGTCAACTCACCACCTGGCTGCTCAACACATCTGCCGCACGGCAGCTCGACCTGACCACGACCGGGCATGGCGCGCGCGGCACCGGTGGCCCTCCGGGAATTTCCACATCAAACCTTTATATGGCGCCCGGCAAGATCTCCCCTGAAGCTCTCATCGGCGATATTGACCAGGGACTTTTTGTGACCGGTCTAATTGGTCAGGGTACGAACCTTATCACCGGTGATTATAGCCGTGGCGCCAATGGCTTCTGGATTGAAAACGGCGAGATTGCCTATCCGGTCAGCGAAATCACAATCGCCAGCAATCTGAAAGACATGTTCCTGAACATGACCGCCGCGGATGACCTGGAATTTAGATATGGCACCAATGCCCCGACTTTGCGGGTGGAAGGCATGACCATTGCCGGAGCTTAAGCTTACCGTGCAGGCCCGCGCAGCGCTCAGCGAGCAAATGCGCCGTGCGGCAACTGGCGCCGGGAAGATCGCGCTTGAGTTTTTCAACCGCGATCAGGAAATTTGGGAAAAGACCAGCGCCAAAGGTCGCAAGAGTCCCGTCTCTGAAGCAGACCTTGCGGTTAATGCTTATCTGAAAACCCATCTGCATGAAGAAACCGATGTTTTCGGCTGGCTGTCCGAAGAAACCGAAGATGACCGCTCGCGGTTCGACAAGACACATGTCTGGATGGTGGATCCGATCGACGGGACCCGCGCGTTCTTAAAAGGTCTGCCGCATTTCACGGTCTGTGTCGCCTTGATGGAAATGGATCGGCCTATCCTGGGGGTGGTTTTCAATCCGGCAACAGATGAGCTGTTTTTTGCCGAGGCCGGCAAAGGCGCCACGCTGAACGATGCGCCGATTAGAGCCAGCACACCCGATGTGCTGGAGGGCTGCCGAATGGTGGGCGACCCTGACCACTTCAAACATCCTGCCTGGCCACGCCCCTGGCCGCCGATGCATGTGGAGCGGCGCAACTCCATGGCCTATAGCATTGCTCTGGTGGCTAAGGGCGAATTTGACGCCACCGTTGCCTTTTCGTCCAGAAACGACTGGGATCTGGCGGCAGCTGGCCTGATCGCCGAAGAAGCAGGCGCCCTTATGACGACCCACAAAGGCGAGCCCATCACCTTCAACCTGGAAAATCCGCATCACCCAAGCGTTCTTTGCGCCGGAGCGAAGCTGCATGAGGCCTTGCTTGAGAGGACCCGACACTTAACTTTGCCCTATCGCCGATAGTGGTTGATTTTGGGCTCAGTTTGGGTAGGTTCCGGCATCCCTGAACGACCTACTGAATTAGAAACAATCAAATGGCCAAGCAACTTTTGCACCTTGTCCTGGGCGGTGAGCTGACCGACCTGCAAGGCACTGAATTTAAAGATCTGAGCGCAGTTGACATCGTCGGTCTCTACCCCAGCTATGAAGAGGCCTATAAGGCCTGGAAAACGGCGGCACAGGCCTCTGTCGACAACGCCCATATGCGTTATTTCATTGTCCATCTGCACCGCTTGATGGACCCGCAGAGCTGACGCCTGACCTTTTCCCGCAAGGCACTGAAAAGGTTAATAAAAAAGCCGATATGCCGACTTGGTCGGCGGGCTTGAGGCATGCTAGGCTAAGGAGCGGGCTGATTTGCCCGGCAGGACAATAGCGGCCAACAACCGCATGCCAGATAAGGACAGGACTTTGAGCGTTTCCGGCGCACCCTCCTCCAGCCCCAAGAAAGCCTCCCCAGACAGTGATGGTCAGACGACCTCCTATCTGGTGCGGCGCGTGATGCGTGACTATCTGGCGGGCCACATCCGCCCGCTGCTGATCGCCATAACCTTCATGCTCGTGACCGCCGGCACCACCGGGGCTTTGGCCTGGATTCTGAGGCCCGCCATCGATCAGCTCTTCGTCGGCAAGGATCCGACGCTTCTATATTTTATCCCCGGCTCTGTCATCGCCATCATGATCGCTCAGGCCTTTGCCTCTTACATTCAGGGCGTTCTGATGACCCGCATCGGCCAGGATGTTGTGGCCGAAATGCAGGTGCAGTTGGTGCGCTCGATGATCTATGCGGACCTGAAACGCCTTAATCAGACTCACACGGGCGAGTTTTTGGCGCGGGCTCTTAACAATGTCTCGCTGGTGCAGCAGGCGTCCAGTCAGACCATTGCCGTGCTGGCAAAAGACATCACCACAATTGTCATTTTGACCGGGGTCATGTTTTCACAGGATTGGAAACTGGCTCTGATCGCCGTCGCGGTTATCCCCTTTGTCATTCTTAACAATCGCCGACAGGGTAAAAAGACCCGAAAAGCGACCCGCAGCTCTATGTCGGAAACGGGAAATCTGACGACATTGATCTCGGAGAACCTCGATGGGACACGTGTCGTCAAGGCCTATGGCCAGGAAGAACGGGAGATTGAACGCACGAGCCGCTCGATTGAACGTCGACGCCATTTTCAGATGAAGGCCTACAAGGCACGCCTCGCGGCCGCGCCGGTGACCGAGGCCGTTACCGGCATCGGGATCGCCGGTGTCATTTTCTACGGTGGCTGGCAGGGCATTAATGGCGGTTTGACAATTGGCGCGTTCATGTCCTTCCTTTCGGCTTTGATGCTCTCTTACGATCCCCTCAAACGGGTGAGCAGTGTTTCCACGGTCTTGAGCCAGGGCCTTTCAGCGGCTGAAAATATTTTTGAGGAACTCGACAAGGTACCCGAGATCCGGGACGCGGAAGACGCCAGACCGCTCAACCTTCACAAGGGCGAGATCACTTTTGATCATGTGACCTTCGCTTATGGCGACGATGGTTTTTCTGCGCTTAAAGACGTGAGCTTTACCGTCAAACACGGCGAAACCGTTGCCCTGGTCGGCCCCTCTGGCGCAGGCAAGAGCACCGTGCTTAATCTTATTCCGCGCTTCTATGACGCTAGCGCTGGACGCGTGCTCATTGATGGGCAGGATGTGCGCGATGTGACCCTTGCCAGTTTGCGCAAATCCATTGCGCTCGTCACGCAAGATCCCTTCCTCTTTGATGATACGATTTACGCCAATATTCTTTATGGCCGACCGGAAGCAACCGAGGAAGACGTCATCGCCGCGGCCAAAGCCGCAGCCGCGCATGAGTTTATTGAAGCCATGCCCGAGGGATATCAATCGCAGGCAGGCGAAGGCGGCAACAGCCTTTCCGGCGGCCAGCGCCAGCGCATTGCCATTGCGCGGGCGATCCTGAAGGACGCGCCGATCCTCCTCCTGGATGAAGCAACCTCGGCGCTCGACACCCGTTCTGAAAAGCAGGTGCAGGAAGCCCTCGAACATCTCATGGAAAACCGTACCACCATTGTGATTGCGCACCGGCTGTCGACGATTATCCATGCGGATACGATCTTTGTGATGGATCAAGGCCGGGTCATTGAATCGGGCAAACACGGCACGCTGCTGCAGGACGGCCAGCTTTATGCCTCGCTCTATAGCACCATGCTCGCCCATGACCCCTCGCAGCGGAAGGCGGGCGAATAGTGACCTCTTCCGGTGACAACACCCCGGTTGCCGTTCGCACACGCAAGCGCGGGAAAACGCCGAGATGGCTCAAACGGCTCGGCAAACATCGCGGCGTTCAGGAAATCGCCGCCTTCCTGATTGCCTGTTACATCGGCCTGGTTCGCATTTTCATGCGACTTAGTTTTGTCCGACCCGAGATCCCTGAAAAATACTTTAGGGAAGAAATCCCTTTCATCTATTGTTTCTGGCACGGCCGGCTGTTGATGATGCCATTTGGTTGGCGCTCAAAAATGAAAGTCCGTGTGCTGATCTCAAGTCACCGGGATGGTGTCATGATAGCGCGCGCGATTTCCTATCACGGCATCCACACAATCCACGGCTCAAGCCCGAAGGAAGGCAGCGACAAGAAAAAAGGCGGTGCGGCGGCGCTACGCGCCATGGTCAAGGCGATCAAGGATGGTGACGGTGTGGCGATCACCCCGGACGGGCCTTCAGGCCCTCACATGCGCGCAAGCGAGGGCGTGGTGGCCCTTGCCAAGCTGACCGGCGTGCCCATTATTCCCGTTGCCTGTTCGACGACACATCGAAAGATCTTGAACACCTGGGACAAGTTCCTTTGGCCGCGGCCCTTTTCAAGGTGCGTGATTGGTTACGGCGAACCAATTATCGTTGACCGAAAACTCTCGCCGGAGAAGATGGAAGAAATCCGCCAGCTGATCGAAGACCGTCTTAATGCGCTCACCCGGGAAGTGGATGGGTTGACCGGATATGATCCTATGTCTCCGGCGCCTTTGACCGAGACGTAAGGGAGGCGACTGATGACTCTCCCCGCCCCTCTGCAACGGCCCCTCAATCATCAGATCGCCCGCGCTTTTTATCGCGCTGCCTGGTGGGTGTTGACCCCGATCGTACCATTCTATCTCAGCCGCCGCGCAAGGCGCCGCAAGGAGGACCCGACCCGCATTTCAGAGCGCCATGGATTGACCAATCTGCAGCGCCCTCGGGGCCCTCTTGTTTGGGTGCACGGGGCCAGTGTTGGTGAAAGCCTTTCGGCTCTTGCGCTTATTGAACGGCTCCTGAAAGACCGTGACGACCTCTTTGTGCTGGTGACCACAGGAACGGTCACATCCGCGGAACTGATGGAGGCCCGCCTGCCAGCGCGCGCATTTCACCAATATGCGCCCATAGATCATCCGCTTTATGTGAGACGCTTTCTCGCTCATTGGCGCCCGGATGCGGTCTTGTGGTTTGAGAGCGAGTTCTGGCCCAACTTGCTGATTCAAACGCAAAAGCTTCAGGTGCCCATGGCGCTCCTCAATGCCCGCATGTCGGAAGGTTCTTTCGATAGCTGGCTCAGGCACAAATGGGCGATCGCACCGATCCTGAAAGGGTTTCAGGTGTGCCTCGCGCAAAACGACCGCATCACGGAAATGCTGATCGCGCTGGGGGCGGATAGAGCACAAACATCGGGCAATCTGAAATATGTCGCAGGGGCTTTGCCGGACGTGCCGGAGGGGCGATCCACTTTAGCGCAGCAAATCGGCGGGAGACCTGTCGTCCTGGCGGCGCAAACCATCACGCCGGAAGAAGAAATGATGGCGCACACTCACCAACATCTCGAAGGGTCCCACCCCGGGCTTTTGACGCTTGTGGCGCCGCGTCACCCGGAAAGGGGTGATGAGATCCGTATGGCTCTTGAAGGCTTGGGGCTCACAGTGGCGCAACGCTCCCGAGGGGAAGAGATTACCCGTGACACGCAAATCTATCTGGCCGATACCATGGGCGAGCTCGGCATTTTTTATCGGCTCTGCGATGTGGTATTTCTTGGCCGCAGTCTGGTGGATGGCGGCGGCGGCAGCAATTCGCTGGAGCCGGCACGGCTTGGCTGCGCCATTTTGCAGGGACCTCATACTGATAATTTTGCAGAAATTACCGCCTATCTTGAAAACGAGGGCGCTATTTCGGTCGTAGCAGATGTCGCGGCGCTCGAAACGCGGCTTGATGCCCTCCTTGATAACCAAGCCGCCCGGCAAGCTCTTGCGGATGCCGCCCGTTCGGCAACAGATAAGGGAGAAGGGATATTATCCTTCGTTGCGGATGAAGTTCTGCCGCTGATCCCCGAATATGATGATGGGGAGGCGGCTCATGCAAACGCCTGAGTTTTGGTATCCGCGCCGGGCCCGCGTCACTCTGAGGAGCCTTCTTCTGGCCCCCTTCGGCTTTGGTTTTGCTGGCGCCACCGCGCTAAAGCAAAAACTGGTCAAGCCCCATGATGTGGGCGTGCCCGTTGTCTGCCTTGGCAATCTCACGGTGGGGGGCACCGGCAAGACGCCATTGGCCTTGGCGCTGGCACCCATTTTAAAGGACCTTGGTTTTAATCCCGCCTTTTTGACACGCGGCTATGGCGGCAAAATCACCGGGCCACACAGGGTCGACCTTTCGTGCGACACGGCTGAGCTTGTGGGTGACGAACCGCTTCTGCTGGCGGAAGTGGCGCCCACCTTTGTGGCGTCGGACCGGGTGGCGGGCGCAAAACTGGCCGTGCAGGAAGGCGCGGATCTCATCATTATGGATGACGGCTTTCAAAATCCGTCACTTTTGAAGACCCTTTCCTTTGTCGTCATTGACCGTGGGCGCGGCTTTGGCAACGGCCTGCCCGTGCCCGCAGGCCCCTTGCGGGAGACGTCTACCAAGGGCCTCGCCCGAGCGGATGCGGTATTGCTTACCGGCACCCCCTCTGACTCAACGCCCGACCTGCTTTTTGACCTTAAGCAAACAGGTCTACCGGTTTTCGGCACACACCTTGACGTGGGCGCCATCGCCCCGGCGCTGGCGGAAGACACGCGTGCGGTGGTTGCTTTTTCAGGCCTCGGCGATCCGCAAAAGTTTTTCGACACGGCGCTCGAGCAGGGTCTCACTCTCCTTGAAACAGAGGCCTTTCCCGATCACCATCCCTATTCGGCAGAGGATATCGCGCGGCTGAAGCGGCTCAGCGAGCAATATGAAGCGCCGCTCTTGACCACCGCCAAGGATGCGGTGCGGCTGCCAACTGACTTCCGCACAGAGGTGCATGTGCTGCCCGTCGAGCCCGTTTTTGAGGGGCGCGACAAATTTCTCGCCTTCCTTCAAGAGAAGCTTGTGCGCTAAGGTCCGCCCCGATGGCTAATTCAACAAAACCTCAAACCGCGATGGACCTCAATCCGCACCCGGTCCGCTGGTTCCATTATCTGGAATATGGGCTGTTGCGCGGGCTTTCCGGCCTCTTTCGCCTCATTGGCGTTGAGCGGGCTTCTGCCTTCATGGGGGCTCTCACACGCGGGATCGGGCCGCTTACCAGCGCTGACAAAACCGCGCGGGATAATTTGAAACTCTGTATGCCTGAGCTCTCCAACGACGAGGCAAAGGCCATCGTCCGCGAGATGTGGGACAATTTTGGCCGCACCTTTGCCGAGATGGGTTTCATTGAAGAGCTCGCTGACTATGGCCCCGGCAAGCGCGTTGAAATCGAAGGCTTGGAGCATCTTGAGGCGGTTCTGGCAAAGGGCGGGTCCATTCTTT
Source organism: Alphaproteobacteria bacterium (assembly GCA_006226415.1). Taxonomy (GTDB): domain Bacteria; phylum Pseudomonadota; class Alphaproteobacteria; order M2410; family M2410; genus M2410. The sequence goes on along the minus strand of SBGZ01000025.1, from coordinate 6,158 downwards.
TCATCTCCGGGCATTTTGCTAATTGGGAGCTGATTTCCCCCTACCTGCGCCAACGCACGGGCAAGCTTTACGGGGTTTATCGTCCGGCCAACAATCCGCTGGCGGACAGATGGTCGAATGAACAACGGCTGAAATTGAATTTCGACAAGCTACTGCCCAAAGGCACTGTCGGCGCGCGCATGATTGTCGAAGGCATTCGTCAGGGCGTTCCCATTGCCATGCTGGTGGACCAGAAAATGAATGACGGTATTGTCGCGCCCTTTTTTGGCCATCCAGCTCGCACCCCCTCGGCCACGGCGACCTTGAGCCTTAAGTATAAAATACCGGTGTTGCCACTTCATATTGTGCGTAAGCCTGGCGTCAAATTCGTCATTCGATTTAATCCGCCGCTCACCATTGAAGAGACCGGCAAAAAGTCCGACGACATTTTGGCGCTGACGACAAAATACAACCAGTTTCTGGAAGACCGTATTCGCGAAGTGCCTGGACAATGGTTCTGGATGCACAAGCGCTGGGCCAAGCCACAGCGAAAAAAGAAATGGGGTCCCAAGCCGGAACGGGACTGAAACCCTTCTTCCCGGGGAGAAGATCGCGCGTGCTGGCGTGATAGATAAGTTAGTGTTCCCGCGCAGGCGGGAACCCAGAGGTTACAAATATTTCCTTGTGCGGGTTGCCCTGGACCCCCGCCTTCGCGGGGGAAATGAAAACAGCTTTGTATCCCCGGGTCAAGCCCGGGGTTACCAAGTTTTCCGCCGAGTTTTTCAGTCGTGCCTGACCGCCCTGGGCCCCCGCCTTCGCGGGGGAAATGAAGAAGACTTTGTATCCCGGGTCAAGCCCGGGGTTACAATGGTTTGAGGGCGACCCAGTTATTGCGCCACCCCATCCGGCATCGGGCCGACAAGAAGCTCCGGATCAATGTGCTGATCCTGCCAATACATGCGCCAGTCGAGATGGGGGCCATTGGCGCGGCCCTTGGCACCCACCCGGCCGAGCGGGTCGCCGGTCTGCACCACATCCCCCACCTTCACATCGACACCGGACAAATGCAGGAAGGCGGAAATGACGCCCATGCCGTGGTCGAGGAAGATCAACCCGCCCTCGTAATACATGTCTTCATTGGCGAGCGTGACGACGCCTGGCGCTGGCGCGTAGAAGGTCGTACCTGAGGGCGCGGCGACATCGACGCCGTAGTGCGGGGTCTTTGGTGTGCCGTTATAATAGCGCTGACTGCCGTAAACGCCGGAGATGCGCCCGGTGAGCGGCCATTTGAATTCGGCGAAGAAACCATCCGAGCTGGAATTCTGGCTGCGGGCCGCGCGTTTTTGAGCCCCTTCTGCGCGAATGCGCGCCAGCACTTCGGCAGGCGGCTCGACATATTTTTGATCGACCCCTTCGACATAAGAGATGTCGTATTTGCGCTGGGCGACTGTGAAATCCATATTGAATTCACAATCAGCTCGCACAAGCTTTATGTTTGTTTTGGCGGCGAAGTCGCGATCAAAACCAAAGACAAAGCGTCCTTGATCATCTGTCGGAACGGGCTTGCTATCGAGCAACACATTGGTACCCGGCAGCACCTGACCACGGATCAAACCACCCTGTTCAAACCCACCTTCAAAAAGATTACTGACGCTTCCCGTAGACGCGCCACAAACAGCCAAGGTGTTGCCGCCTGACGCGATGTTGATGACGGGATCATTTGCCGCTGTTTCGGCAATCGCCACAAAAGGGAAAGACGCCGAGACCAGGAGAGCCGCGACAATTGAAACGACTTTCCTCATTTGCCGGCCTTTTTCAGATCGCGCTCGCGCTTGTCGGAGACTTCCGCCGAAACATAGGCTTCCTGTCTCTCGATATTCCAGTATTTCAGATCTTCCAGCGGAATGCGCTGACCCGTGACTTCGCAGAGCACATAGTCGCCAGGGACTTCGATTTCGAAGTCGCCATCAAGATAGAGAAGCTCGGCCTTGCGGGCGCCGGGCGCATTGGGGTCGTGAAAATTCATCGATACTCTCGTTTCAATTCCTGCAATTGGGGTGAGTTTACAACAGGCGGCCCTGCCCGTCAGCCTCTTCGTCCTTTTTAGGTTTAGAGGCTCTTTTGGGCGATTTTTTGGCCACTTTGGGTTTGGCTGGTGCGCCTGAAAAGATCACGCCCGCCCGGCCATCGGTAAACTCGACTGAGCCTTCCGCCCCGGAGGGCACAGCTTTCGTGGAAGAAATGATGTTACCGGCGGCATCGCGGGTCACCGAATAGCCACGCTCCAAGACCCGCTGATAGGAGAGCGCATCCAGCATCTTGGCCGCGCCGCTCAGGCGATCTTCTGCCCGGGAGATGGCGCGGTCCGAGGCGGCTTTGAGATTTTTTGACAAACTGTCGAGGCTTGCATGGGCCTGGCGCAGATTGCCGCGCACCGCCGTGAGACGCAGGCCCGCCGCACTTGTCGCCAGTTGCAACTCGTGGCGGCGCAAATTGCTTTGCAGTGCCGCGCCAAGGGCCGACGAGGCCGCATCAAAGCGTTGCTGGGGAAGGCCCAAAAGTTCGGTCAATCGCGGCAGCCCGCGCGCCGCGCCGGTGAGGCGCTGGCGCAGGCTCTCAAGTAAGCGCTCGTTGGCGCGGATGAGACGCCCTTCAAGCCCCAGGACATCGGAGAGAAGCTCAGCGCGCACGGGCACGGCCATCTCCGCCGCTGCGGTGGGCGTGGGCGCCCGGCGGTCGGAGGCATAGTCGATCAGGGTCGTGTCGGTCTCATGACCCACCGCCGAAATAAGCGGGATCGCGCTTTCAGCGGCGGCGCGCACCACGACTTCTTCGTTGAAGGCCCAAAGGTCTTCGATGGAGCCGCCGCCCCGGGCAACGATGAGCACATCCGGGCGCGGGATGGGCCCGTCTGCTGCCATCTCATTGAAGGTGCGGATCGCCGCGGCGATCTGGTCAGCTGCCTTTTCTCCCTGCACCAAAACAGGCGCCACGATGACATGGCGCGGAAAACGATCGGTCAGACGGTGGAGAATATCTCTGATGACAGCCCCGGTGGGTGAGGTCACGACGCCGATCACTTGCGGCAGATAGGGCAGCGGCTTTTTGCGGGCTGCCTCAAAAAGCCCTTCGGCTTGAAGTTTCTTGCGGCGTTCTTCCAAGAGCGCCATGAGGGCGCCCACCCCGGCGGGCTCCATGGTCTCGATAATGATCTGATAACGCGACTGGCCTGGAAAGGTGGTGAGCTTGCCGGTACAGACCACCTCCAGCCCCTGCTCAGGCTGGATGCGCAGGCGGCTCGAAACGCCTTTCCAGATGACGCCATTGATAACCGCTTTGTCATCTTTGAGGTCGAGATAAATGTGGCCGGAGCCAGGCCGGCTCACCCGGCCCACTTCGCCGCGCACCCGCACGAAGCCAAATTGATCCTCAATCGCCTTTTTCAAGGCGAATGAGAGCTCGGAAACCGAGAGTTCGGGCAGATTGCTGGCAGACGGGGCCTCAGGCACGGGGTCAAATCACTCCTTGGAAATTCTTGCGACTCTCATGTTACAAGATGCGGCAAAAGAATAACAAGCGCGGGGGCCACCTCCGCGCCTATCCGGAGAGTTTTCCACATGAAAGTGCTTGTTGTTGGCAGTGGTGGCCGTGAACATGCCCTCACCTGGGCGATCGCCTCCAGTCCGCTTGTTACCGAGCTTTACTGCGCGCCGGGAAACGGCGGCATGAGCGAGATCGCGACCCTGGTTGACATCAAGGACAGCGACATTGAGGGGCTGGTGGCCTTTGCCGAGGACAAGGCCCTCGACCTTGTGGTGGTAGGACCGGAAAACCCCCTGTCACTTGGGCTCGTCGACCGGCTCACCGAAAAAGGCATCAAGGCTTTTGGCCCCTCCCAGGCTGCTGCGCAGCTTGAAAGCTCCAAGGGTTTTATGAAAGATCTGTGTGCGGATTATGATATCCCCACCGCGCGTTACAAACGCTGCTATGACGCGCAGGAAGCGAAAGCTTTTTTACATGAGCTCACCGCCCCCTATGTGATCAAGGCGGACGGGCTGGCCGCCGGCAAGGGCGTTGTGATCGCAGCCAGCCTCGACGAAGCCGAAAGCGCTGTGGCGGAGATGTTCGGCGGTAAATTTGGCGATGCCGGTGACCAGGTGGTCATTGAAGAGTTTTTGCAAGGGGAGGAAGCCAGCTTCTTTGCCCTGCTTGACGGCGAACATATGCTCACGCTCGCCACCGCGCAGGACCACAAACGTGTCGGCGATGGGGACAAAGGCCCCAACACCGGCGGCATGGGCGCCTATTCCCCGGCGCTCATCATGACGCCGGAACTTTGCAAGCAAGTGGAAGACGAGATCATTGCGCCGACCGTGCGGGGCATGGCGGCAAAAGGGGCGCCTTACAAGGGCGTTCTTTTTGCGGGCCTGATGATCACAGATGAAGGGCCGAAACTCATCGAGTTTAATGTGCGGTTTGGCGATCCGGAATGCCAGGTGTTGATGGCACGGCTTGAAAGCGACATCCTGCCTGCCCTCCTGGCCACTGCGGACGGCACGCTTGACGCAATCGACCTTTCCTGGTCGGACAAGGCGGCGTTGACGGTGGTCATGGCCACCAAAGGCTATCCGGAGAGCTACCCCAAAGGCACGCAAATTAAGGCGCTTCCCAAGGACCGGGACGGCGAACTCACGGTCTTTCACGCGGGAACCGCCCGCGAGGGCGGAAAACTGCTTGCCACAGGCGGACGGGTCTTGAATGTTACGGCTCTCGGGGCCACCATAGCGGAGGCTCAGACCCGCGCCTATGCTGCGGTCGACGAGGTGGATTGGCCAGCAGGCTTCTGCCGCCGCGACATCGGCTGGCGCGCCATAAAATAAATAAGAGCGATCAAGCGCTCAATTTGAGGGAATGCGATTTAGATGACCGAACCAACCCGCCAGGAAATGTTTTCAGGCACCAAAGAAGTTGCCGACACCCATAAGTTCGACGAACAACGCCTGTTTGACTATATGAGCGCCCATGTGGAGGGGTTTGAAGGCCCCCTGGAGGTACGCCAGTTCAAGGGCGGTCAATCCAACCCCACCTACCAGCTGGTGACGCCAAAGCAAAAATATGTGCTGCGCCGCAAGCCGCCCGGAAAACTCCTGCCCTCTGCTCATGCGGTCGACCGCGAATACCGGGTGATCACCGCGCTTTATAGCGATGGGTTCCCCGTGCCGCGCACCTATTGCCTTTGTGAAGACGAGGATGTGATCGGCACCATGTTCTACATCATGGAGATGATGGATGGCCGCATTCTCTGGGATCTTCTCCTGCCGGGCATGACCCCGGACGAGCGGGCAGCGATCTATAAAGCCAAATGCGAAACCATCGCACGGCTGCACAAGACCGATTACATGAAGCTCGACCTTGAGACCTTCGGCAAGCCCGGCAATTATTTTGCCCGGCAGATTTCGCGCTGGACCAAGCAGTACCAGATGTCGGAGACCGAAGAGATCGTGGCCATGAACAAGCTCATTGAATGGCTGCCGGAGAACATTCCGGCAGACGACACCACCACAATTGTCCACGGCGACTACCGGCTCGACAATATGGTCTTTCATCCCACTGAACCGCGCGTGATCGCGGTGCTGGACTGGGAACTTTCCACCCTCGGCCACCCGCTTGGGGACTTCACCTATCACCTGATGAGCTGGAAGATGCCTTCCGCCGATGGCAGCCCGAGCCTGTCGAACTCAGACCTCACATCTCTCGGCATCCCAACGGCGGAAGAATACACCAAGATGTATGAGGAACTCACCGGCTTTACGGTGGGGGAAAACCTCGACTTTTATTTCGCCTACAACTTCTTCCGCCTGGCGGGAATCCTGCAAGGGATCGTCGGCCGAGTGCGCGACGGCACGGCGTCGAGCGCCAATGCGGCGGAAAATGCGGAACGGGTGCGACCACTGGCGGAAGCCGGTTGGCACCATGCCAAATTGGCTGGGGCGAGCTGATTTCGCTCACGGCGAGGCGTGTGCCACGCCCGCCTCCGCGTGGGCGCCCTTTCGGGCGACGGCCAGTCGGCCGCGTTCATTTTGAGTGTTGTTCAATTACTCATTTGTGTTCCCGCGCAGGCGGGAACCCAGGGGCGACAAATGATGCTGTGCGAATCTGCCCTGGACCCCCGCTTTCGC